>NZ_MCTY01000174.1:0-25186 GCF_002873635.1 Shewanella sp. 10N.286.52.B9 | reverse complement strand
GAGCTCCTATTAACGTGTACCTCACACGTATCTGTTTAGCCACATATTTACGTGATAAAGGCTTTCCTTTTGATGTAAAAGTATCTTTGTTAACCCTAGGCTTTGCTGAAGCCATATTAGCAATATAGGCGCTATATCGATGTAGCAAGTACACTCAAAAAAATCATCAATGCCATAAATCATCAAATCTGTATTAATGACTTTATTCGTTATGTTGATGAAGTGATTAACAGTCTTCGCAGTGAGTTTGAGAAAAACAAGTCGGCCATCAGTACAAAGCCAGCAAGTTTTAGTATCCCCATCAGAGACACTAAGCTGCCACAACACAGTGAAACTTACTCAGTAGCCAAACCACTGCCAGTTATGAGCTTGAATAATGCATTGGCAGCATTTGTTACCTCAAAAGAGAAATCAGGTTTTAGTCCACTACTTATTAACCTGCATCTATTAACCAGCTTGCGCAAAGACCCCGTCACTTCGTTGAGTTGCTGCCCAAAATAGGAAATCGATCATCAAAAAGATACCTAAGCTATTTGCGTTAACGATATTACTTCGGCTGATGCCATGAAGTATCGTGATGAGCTACTCATGCAGGGTTAACGCTATAAAGAATACTTAGCTAGCGTATTTCAGTTTTAATTCGTATGGTCGATGACATAGTAATTGAGTGGAAAAAGAGGCATTAGCACGTTATATATATGAAGTAATTTCAGTTTCTGAAAAACAAAATCATGATAGTCAATTTGAAGTTCCACAGGGTAATAAAACTCAAGATAGACAATAAAAAATAAGAAGTTCTAGAGGTTAGATTTTAAAACTGAAATTAATTAATTTTATGATTAAGATCAGCTTTAATTGGTAATTTCGAAGCTTGTCGCGATTTACTCATATTGAAGTGAATTGAACTCAACTCTTAGCTACGACTTATGGTTGAAATAATTATCATCTTGAGTCGTTATTTTGCTTTAATAAAATATATATATAGTGTGTCTATTTTTGAATGAGTCACTTACTTATTGATTATATGAGACAATATCTGTTTTTATCTGTGGCATTTTTTTTACCCGCTTAATTGTTCATTGGCTGAAACTGTGTAGTGCTACAGTCAAGGTTGATGTTTATCCTGTTTGTTGATGTTTGTAGATTTGATAATTTACTAATCTGATTTAGACTTAAAACTGTCATTTTTATGGCGTATTTTTAATTTAGGCTGTTAAAGGGTTATTTGTATTTTATTAGACCAAGCTACAATTGATAAAGCATGCTGTTATGGCTAAATTCAATAAATTGCATTAGTTAGAGTCGAGTCTTGAGGGATCGAATCTGAACGTTACTCAAACAACATAGGTTAATGATTCGGTATGTATTGGGCGGCATAGTAGTTGCGGCTACGGACCAATACTCTATGAGTATTTAGTAGAATTTAAGCTTAACAGCGTCTGCTTTGAAGCATCAGGCTGTAATCTATGAACATTGGAGTTTGCTATGAATTATAAGTCCTTTTGTGATTTGAGTGATGATATTAAAAATAATATTCACAAAATCAATCAACAAGACTTTGATTTAATTGTAGGTATTCCAAGAAGTGGAATGGTACCTGCATATATGGTGGCGTTATTGCTCAATGCTAACTGTATCGATTTACCTGCTTTTATTCGCAATGATAAGTTAGGTAAAGGCATTACTCGTGATGCCAAAAAAGCCTTAAACTTCCCCCATGAAGCAAGCAACATTTTAATTGTCGATGACAGCATTCTAAGTGGTGGTTCGATGATAGATGCGCTAGCCCAAATACCTAGCAGCTTCCAAGGCAAGGTGACCACAGCTGCGATTTACACCACTGCGCTTGTCAGTGACAAAGTTGATATCTTTTTTGAGCATGTGGACTTTCCACGGGTTTTTGAATGGAACTTATTTCATCATCCTATCGTGACTGAGGCTTGTGTCGATATTGATGGTGTCCTGTGCCAGGATCCAACTGAGGAACAAAATGATGATGGGGAGAAATATATTCAGTTTCTCGCTGATGCGACTCCTCGATTTATCCCAACCATGAAAGTTGATGTGCTGATAACTAATAGGTTAGAAAAATTTCGACCACATACTGAGCAATGGCTGGCAAAACATGGCGTTAATTATAACAAACTAGAAATGTTAGATTTGCCTTCAAAAGCCGCAAGACGGGCCCAAGTAGATTATTTTTCCCATAAGGCAGACTACTTTAAGCGTAGCCCAAATGTGTTATTTATCGAAAGTGATTATCAGCAAGCAATTGAAATTGCTAATCGGTCTAACAAGTTTGTTTATTGTGTTGATACAAACCAAATGATTGCGCCTAATGGTCTTAAGCGGTTTAAAAATAAAAAATACCTTGCTGAGACGATTAGAATGCAATTTTCAAAAATTAAGCCATTAAGAGCGATATACAAAAAAGTTAAAAATCTGGCTAGGGCTTAATCTATAAGCTCTAAACCTTTATCTGGCGTGAAAAATGGGCAGATTATTACCAGCTGCAGATGTTAGATTTTTAGTGGTGAAATTAAGGTCTTGATTTGTCTAATTAGGATTTTTCATTCTGTAGGTATGCTTTTGAGTTGATCTTTATACTTGCTTTGCTTTTTTAATATTAGGCAATTAAAACCAAGCAGCTTTTAAAGAATACACTTAATTTAAAATAGATTCTTAAGTAGTAATAGTAACAATATACATCGCAATTTAATGCAATTCCCCAGCAAGGGCCTTCTCAAACGGCCGTTCAAATCATTAGTTAAAATCAAAATGTTAAATCAATAACTTAAGTAAAGGGCTTAAACACAGCTTTCTTGCTTGTTCATTGAGCTAGAGTGTTGAGTTTTGAGCAAAAATAATCCTATACTGACGTTAATGTAACAACTCTACTATTTATTAACATTATTGGCTCATGCAAGCCGTTAATTTAAAAAGTAATGCAATTGATTTCAATGCAAGGGAAGGGTATGGCAGATAAGCATAACGATATTTCATCCACTGAATTACCGGCAAATACACCGGAGCAAGCCGTTTTATCAACGCCTACAGATGACATTCATGTTGCTAATGGCGCAGCGGATAAGTCCAAAAATCAGAAAATAAGAAAAGCGACCAATATCATACTGATAGTGGTCGCTTTTTTGTTTGTATTCCATCTTATTGCTGATCGTTATATTCCTTCAACTGATTTAGGTCGAGTTCGCGGTTTTGTGGTCCCCATTACCCCGCAAGTCTCAGGGGAGGTAATTGAAATTTTAACCACGCCAAATACCTTGATCCGTAAAGGGCAGGTGCTTGCGAGAATTAACCCAAGAGATTATGAGATTGCATTATTTACCGCTGAGCAAAATGTGACGCAGGCTGGGCAAAATATGGGAGCTTTAACCGCTAATGTCACCGCTGCAAAAGCAAAGGTTGTTAATGCGGAGGCAAACTTTACTAATGCAAAAGTACAATCTAAGCGTATTTTTACCATGGTTGAGCAGCAGGTGATGTCAGAGGCTGATGCCGACAATGCTAGAGCGGAACTTGCTAGCGCAGAAGCGGGTGTCGCTAGTGCTAAAGCAGATTTAGCCAAAGCAGAAGAAAGGTTGGGCTCAGAAGGTGAAAACAATACCGCGGTAAAATCAGCGTTATTGGCCTTAGAGCAAGCTGAACTTAACCTGGCACGCAGCGAAATTAAAGCGCCCACCGATGGCGTGGCATCAAACTTTCGTTTAAAAGAAGGTTTTTATGCTAACGCTGGTCAACCGGTAATGACCTTTATTTCATCTGAAGATGTGTGGATTGAAGCGAACTTTAGAGAAAATAGCTTAGGCAATATGCAAGCGGGCGATAAAGTCGAGTTTGCACTGGATTATGCTCCGGGTGAGGTTTTTACTGGGAAAGTAGCCTATATCGATTATGGTGTTGATTGGGGACAAAGTGAACAAACGGGAAAGCTGGCTCAAACAACAGGCCAAACAGGTTGGTTAAGACAATCTCAGCGATTTCCTGTAACCATTCATTTTGATGACGAAGAGGCTAAAGGGTTGCGACGTGTCGGCGGTCAAGCGGATGTCATGGTGTATACCGAAGAAAGTTCACTGATGAACTTATTTGGTAAGTTTTGGATCCGAGTCGTTAGCTGGTTCTCCTATGTCAGATAGCGAGCTAGCCTTTAAAGCCATTAATGCTCAATTTGCTGAGGCGATATTTACCCGTCGAGTATTACGCTTCACTTTGGGGATAGGCATTGCAGTGGCCATAGCTGCGGTGTTTGATTGGCAATTAGCTTTTATACTACCGGTGTTTGTCGCTAAGTTTTTAGTTGATAGAGTGGTGCCGACAGTGCAAACCATTTACGAATTGCTTATTTCAATGGTGGTCACTATTGCCATTGCTTGGATGGTGAGTTTTGGGCCGGTTCAATATCCATTTGTACTGTTGCCATTACTCGCATTAATGATGCTATGGGCCTATTACCTGTTTTCTGATCCCAAGTGGAATTTTTTCGCCACTATATTAATTGTCTCGACATTAGTATTACCCTATTTAGGGATTTTACATCCAGGTGCGGCGATTTTTTTTGGTGTCGGCTTAAGCTTTTCAGGCGTGGTGGCGGTCATCATTTTTACTTTATTGCATATTTTGTTGCCTGATTTAGCACCAGAAAAAGAAACTCATTCTGAGTCAGAATTATCTAATGACGAGCGGCTTTACGAGTCAGTTAGGGCATTAATTATTTCATTTCCGGTGATCACCTTTTTCTTTTTATTTGAGGTGACCGGCGCATTACTGACCATGATATTTATTGCAATTTTATCTTTGCAAACGGCCGGCACTAAGAGCGTTAAAGTGAGTTTGTTTTTATTACTCACTAATGGCATAGGTGGTGTGCTGGCGATTATTTTTTATAACATGTTAGTTGTCGTGCCTGAGTTAGCGTTTTATATCGGGCTCACTATGATAGCTGCGTTATTTTTTGCACAAAAAATTTATGATGATCCTGCTAAAGCGCCTATTTTTGCGGGGATATTTTCAGCCTTGCTAGTGGTTGTCGGCTCGACGGCTTCGTCAACAGATGCCGATGTCGCAACCAACTTCTATATTCGTATTGCGCAGTTATTTATTGTCGGTGTTTATATGGTTGTGGCTTCATTTTTTTTAGAAACCAGAAATTGGAAGTTCTTACAAACTAATCATGATTAGGCGGTTTTATTGTAGCCGCTAGGCTATATTTTATTGAACGCTAAGTGTTGATTTAATGGCGGAAATCAAATTTTCTCGTTTATCAATACTAGGTTTACTGAAAAATCACCTATTGTTGTGATGGCTTTTCACTGCAATAAGTTCGATGTTCATAAAGGTGTCAATACATTAACTAAGGTTTAATTTTAAAACGCAACAGCATTTAATTAGGGATAGATAAGTTATGAGTGATAAACCAATATCAAGCTCGAAAGAGTTTACTCATGCGGCAGTGGATGCCGCGATTAAAATAGCCCTGATTTTTATCATGGTCATATGGTGTTTTAAGATTATTCAGCCTTTCATTATGCCCATTTTATGGGGCGGTATTATCGCCATTGCGCTGTATCCAGTGGTGTTATTTATCAGTAGCAAGCTGCGATTGTCGGTGAGTAAATCTAGCCTGTTAATTACCTTGCTGGCCTTAGCCATATTATTGGTACCTACCTACTTATTTTCAGGTGCGATAGTTTCAAGCACGCAGGACTTTGTCGCAGAAATACATGACGGCACTTTAGTTATCCCCGCGCCGAAAAGCTCTGTAGCTGAACTCCCGATTGTTGGTGAGAAACTATATGAATTTTGGTCAGACGTTTCTGCAGATCTCGAGCATGTGGTAAAAACCTATGCCGATGAAATAAAAAGCTTTTCGACTAAGGCTGCCAGTGCTTTTGGTAGTTTTGGTATGACAATTTTGCAATTTTTAATTTCAATCATTATCGCAGGGGTGTTTATGGGTAAAGCATCTGGCTCAAGCCAAATGTTCCATAAAGTCTCAGTCAGGCTAGCTGGCAAACATGGTGAAGAGTTTTCTGAATTGGCCGTTGCAACCGTCAGAAGTGTGGTTCAGGGGGTGATTGGGGTAGCCTTTATTCAATCAATATTAGCAGGTGTTGGGCTTGCTTTAGTCGGGGTGCCAGGAACCGGGATTTGGATGTTACTGGTGCTAATACTCGCGATTATTCAATTGCCACCGATTTTGGTTTTAGGTCCTATTATTGCGTATGTCTTTTCTGTTGAATCATCAACCACCGCGATTATTTTTATGATTTGGAGCATTTTAGTGAGTGCCAGTGATGCATTTTTAAAACCGATGTTGATGGGCCGTGGCGTTGATATACCTATGTTGGTGATTTTGTTAGGTGCTATCGGTGGGATGATCCTCTCGGGTATTGTTGGCTTGTTTGTTGGCGCGGTGATTTTAGCTTTAAGTTATAAATTATTTTCAGCATGGCTAGTGGTTGAAACGGCTGAAGTTGATGGTGATGAAGTGTTACCGAACTCAGAGAACTCACAAGGGTAGTTGTTGCAATGGTTAAACCTATGTCTGAAGAAGATAACTTCAGCTACCTACTGGGGTCGTTGGTGTTAGTGCTGTTAAGTTCAGCTTTTGTGGAACAGTTTTTTGAACAGGGCCAGCTCATTGTTGTTTCGACAACTGTGATGAGTTTGTCTATTTCAGTGATTGGATTAGGCGCGAATAAACACTGGTTTCGCTCAAGTTTCGGGGTGATGTTTACTATCTTAGTGGTAGCCAGTATCGGCTCAGTTTTTGAATTGTTGAACCTTGATATTATCGCGCTATTTACCATTTTAACTTTTTTTATTTTGGCCACCTGGCGCGCCGCTAAGCAGGTCTTGTTTAGCGGGGTTATTTCAACTAATCAAATTATCGGATCTATTTGTATATTTCTGTTACTAGGGCTTATTTGGGCATTTATTTATCTATTGCTGATTGAGATTTTTGGTGTGGCTTTCAATGGTATTGAAGCCCAAAATTGGACCGATAATTTAACGACTGTGATTTATTACAGTTACATCACTTTGACTACAGTCGGTTATGGTGAAATATCACCAGCAGTGCCAATGGCGCGTTTTTTCGCTTTTTCTGAAGCGATTACAGGTCAGTTTTATATGGCGATCATTGTTGCCAGTTTAGTTGGAGCCAAAATGTCCAACCACGAACCGAAATAACCTGGAGTGACTTATCATCAACTGTACGCAATATTTATAGCGATAACTGCAATAAAGCTGAGAGATTACGCAACTAACTATTACTCAAAAAGCACTCATTGCGACGTGATATTCAAGGTCAACCGTCTCGCACAACAGTATGGGGAACAATAAACATGAATCTATTATTAAGCCTCGTCATTGTTGGGTTATTGCTATTACTAGGTTGGTGTTTTTGGCGTCTAAAGGCGCAAGTTAATCATGATATTGCCCGCTATTTTGAAGGCGATAAAAATAGGATTTACTTTAGCCTCATCATTGTTTCTTTCTTACTGCTCATCTCATCTATCGCTGCAATTAGTTTGAATGTTGCTTATAAGCATGACTTGCAAAAAAGTGGCTTAGCCTTGGAGTCGGTGTCTAAAACCACTGATGCAGCCTTGGCATCTTGGTTTTTAGGCTGGCAAAACCGAGTGAGTGCAGTGGCCACAAATCCTTTATTACTTAAGCGCACTGCAATGTTAGCTAAGTTAGACTCGAAAAAAGCGCCACTTGTCGGAAATCAACATGTGCTTTGGTCTCGCGAAGCTTACGGGCGTTATAGTCAGGCCTTTGGCACCTTAGGATTTTTTGTTATCTCAGTTGATGGAGTCAATATATCTTCAAGTCGTGACAGCAATTTAGGTCAAATCAATATCGTTAAACAACAGTATCCGATGCTATTTAATCAAGTCTTGGCCGGTAATATTGTCATTACTCCACCTATGCCATCAGAAGTGGCGTTATCAAACCCATTTGGGTTGAAGCAAGCTGAAACACTCACCATGTTTGCCTTAAGCCCCATTACTCAAGATGATGGCAGTATCAGTGGCATTTTGTCACTTCGTATTGACCCTTACATTGAATTTGCCAAGCTGACTCAAAGTGGCGCGGTGGGTGACACTGGTGAATCATACTTTGTCGATGCCCAAGGAAGAATGCTGTCTCACAGTCGCTATGAAAATGACTTGGTGTCACTGGGTTTATTAAAAGCAGGTCAGGTATCAGTACTTAATTTGACTGTGACTAATCCGCAGAGATTATTATCAGAAAAGCAACCTGCTAACGGCCGTCGGGGCAGGGGAGCGTTAACCCTAGCAGCAAAAGAAATTAGCCTTAAACACGATGGTTATAGTTATCAGCCTTATCGTAATTACTTGGGGCAATATGTTATCGGTGTCTGGAAATGGGATGAGCGCTACGGTTTTGGTATTGTGACGGAAATGACCCTTGAAGAAGCCAGCCGAAACTATTTATTTTTTCGAAATATTGTCGTGATGCTGATTGGTATTATTGCCATTTCTTGCTTGCTTCTGACATTTGGTGGTTGGTGGCTAAGTCGTCATGTACATCGGCGCTTTAAAGCTGATAATGAAAGGTTAGAAAAAACTATTTCAATACGAACCCAAGATTTACAAGAGCGTGAAGAGCGCTTATGGGATTTATATGAAAACTCTGCTGTAGCTTATGCCACATTAGATCTTCAAGGCCGCTTCACTAAACACAATAAACAATTTGCACAGATTACTGGTTATGACCGCAAAGACTTCTCGTCGTTAACTTGGCATGACGTACTCGCCACTAAGCACGCTAAAGGCGAACAAATCTTTAGCCAAGCGTTGCAAGGCATTGATACGTCTGATGCACGTGTAGAGCTTGTTAATCATTCAGGTCATACCTTAATTGTTTCATTATCGACCCGTGTTGAAACCGATGTTGCGGGTGAATTTAGTGAAATCCGTTTATCTCTATTAGATATTAATGAGCAAGAAACTGTCCGTGCTGAGATGCTACAAAATCAACATCAATATCAAACATTGGTTGAGAATATTCAAGGCGCAGTATTTAGATATAAAGTCACTGATTTTGACATAAACCATTACCATTTACAGTACATTAGCCCCAACATAGAACCAATAACTGGCTATAAAATGGCAGACTTTATCGGTGAACATCCAGTTAGAAGACTTGCTGATATAGCTTTTGAAAATGATATAGAGCATTTAAAAGTCATGGTTGAACAAACCATCAAAGCGCAAGATAAAATTGTCGCGGAGTTTAGAATTATTAATCGCTCAGGTGAGCTACGCTATTTACAAATGAATGCTCAGTTTGACGGTAATGGCAATAACATGTCAGGTTTTTTTGATGGCATTGTGTTTGATATTACCGAACAAAAAATTGCTGCCAATCGGTTACTCGCATCAGAAGAAAAGTTAGAAGTGGCCTCAGAAAGTGCGCAAATGGGAATGTGGGACTTTTATCCTAATGAGCAACAAGTCGTGGTTAACCGCATGTATTCAAAGATGCTAGGTTATGAACCAACTGATTTATGTCAAGAGGATGACAAGTGGTCGCCATTAATCAATGGCGCGCAAACCTTTATTGATTTAGTCCACCCCGATGAGCAAAACTTGATCTCCAATCCGCAACAAGCATTGGCTGCAAGTGACAATAAAATTTTTCGCCATGAACTGAGAATGCGCAGAAAAGACGGCAGTTACGATTGGATTTTAAGCGTTGGACAACCTTACTCTTTTGATAAGCATGGGGTTCCCGATCGGATCAGTGGGGTTCATATCAACATTAATGAAGCGCGAGCATTACAAACTAAACTTGCCGCCGCTATTTCAGCCGCTGATAGTGCAAATCAAGCAAAAAGTGATTTCTTAGCCAATATGAGTCATGAAATTCGTACACCGATGAATGCCATAATTGGCATGTCCCATTTAGCATTAGACACCCAGCTGACCCCTCAGCAACGCAATTATATTGAAAAAACCCATCGCTCGGCACAATCCTTATTAGGGATTATTAATGACATTCTCGATTTTTCTAAAATTGAAGCGGGTAAGCTAGCTTTAGAACATATCGAATTAGATATCGAAGCAGTGTTAAACAATGTTAATAACCTCATTGGGATCAAGGTCACAGATAAAGGTTTAGAGCTGCTATTTGATATTGATAATACTATCCCTAAAAACCTATTAGGAGACCCACTTCGCCTAGGGCAAGTGCTCATTAACCTCGCCAATAATGCGGTAAAGTTTACTGAACGTGGCAATATTATTATTGCAGTCAAACTCGAAAGGTTAACCAGCCAACAGGCTTTCATTCGCTTTTCAGTAACAGATTCCGGTATCGGAATGAGTCAAGAACAACAATCAAGATTGTTTAAAGCCTTTTCCCAAGCTGATGCTTCAACTACCCGAAAATACGGCGGCACAGGCTTAGGTTTAGCCATTTGTAAGAATTTAGCCGAATTAATGCAGGGCAGCATAACGGTAACAAGTGAGCTTGAGCAGGGAAGTACGTTTAGTTTGTATTGTCCTTTTGAGTTAAGTCGTTCAACGTCAGTGACTCTCGATACCTTGGAAAAACGTCGCTTTGATGGGCAATCAGTGTTGCTGGCTGATGATAATGATATCGCTCGCTCGATACTGACTAACCTATTGGGCTCAATAGGTTTACAAGTAGTAGCCGTTGCCAGTGGCCGTGAGGCTATACAATATATTGCGGCAGGTAATAAGCCAGATTTTGCTTTAATCGATTGGCAAATGCCAGGGGTTGACGGTGTTGATGTAGCTAAGTTTATTGGCGAGCTTGCGCCCGAGCTTAAACCTAAACTCATCATGATTACCGCTTTTGGTAGAGAAGAGCTACTCATGAGTGTAATGTCTGTTCACATCGACCATATTTTAACTAAACCTATTACGTTAACAACATTAACCCAAAGCCTATCTTCATTAGTGTCTGGGAAATCTTTAGCAGATCCTCGAACTAAGGTTCAAAGCCCATTCGATAAGGCGATCACCTCTTTGGTAGGAGCAAAGGTGCTTGTTGTTGAAGATAATGATCTCAACCAAGAGTTAATTGAAGAGTTATTAATTAATAAGCAAATTGATACTGTTTTGGCTGAGAATGGTCAACAAGCCATTGAGTGTTTAGCGCAGCAAGATTTTGATGGGGTGTTAATGGACTGCCAGATGCCGGTGATGGATGGCTACACTGCGACCTCGTTACTCAGGCTGCAGCCACAATTTCAACACTTGCCCATTATTGCCATGACAGCGAATGCCATGGCTGGTGACCGTGAAAAAGCGTTAGCCGCTGGGATGAATGATCATATCTCTAAACCTATTGACGTTGAGTCGATGTTTATCACTATGGCCAAATGGATAAGCCCAACGGTTGCCACTAACACTACTAAGCCAGCGAAATCGGCAATAGAAACGACAGATGCCGATGTCGTTAAGTTTGCCCTAAACCTCAATTCAATTGCCTGTGATCATATTGACGTAGCCCTAGGCTTGAGCCGAATTCAAGGTGATATAAGCTTGTATCACAAATTATTAGTAAGATTTATCCGAGGGCAAAAAGCTTTTCCGCAGTATGTTGAACAAGCTGTTATAGATAATGATACCGAACTGACTCAGCGGTTGGTACATACCTTAAAAGGGGTTGCTGGCAGCATTGGCGCACAAATGCTTGCCACATTGGCAGCAAAGTTTGAACAAACGCTTGATAGTCTATCTGAAGCACACTATGAGCGGGTTTTTACAAAACTATCAATAGAGTTACAAGGAGTATGTCATGACATTGAACGGCTATTGCCTAAGCGACTACAAATATCAGAGCCATTGCAATTATCAAAGCTACAACCAATAGGTGCTGATTTCGCCCAAACTGCATTAGAAAATCAAACTTTGAATAAGTCATTAGCAATTGAAACCTTAGAAGTCCTCATTTCAATGCTATCGAATTTTGATATGGAAGCCACAGAGTATTTTATTAGCCACGGACAATGCTTAAACTTAAAACCATTAATACATGAGTATCAACAGCTTGATTATCAATTGTCGGAATACGAGTTGGATCGTGGTCTCGAAATTGCCAACCAAATGCTTGAGAAAGTAACAGCCATGTAATTGAGGCTTATTCACTAAAAATTTTTGCGTTTAATAGGAGTTCAAATGGAAAGGCAAACCATTTTAGTGGTCGATGATACCGCTGAAAATATCGATGTGTTAGCCAGTGTATTAAAATCTGACTATCAGATTAAAATTGCCAAGAACGGCAAACTCGCGTTAAAAATTGCTAAGGCAATGACATTAGACCTCATTTTGCTCGACATTATGATGCCCGGTATTGACGGTTTTGAAGTTTGCAGGCAATTGAAACAAGATAAACGCACCCAGCACATTCCGATTATATTTGTTACCGCAAAAATATCTGCGGCAGATGAATTAAAAGGGCTCGAGTTAGGGGCAGCAGATTACATCACCAAACCCTTTAATCCCCCCATAGTGCTTAGGCGAGTGCAAACCCAGTTAGCCTTAACCAGTCAAAGCCGCTTGTTGGCCATACAGGTAAGGCAAAAAACAGCTGAAATTGCCCAAAATCAATTGAACGTGATCCGCCGCCTTGGGCGCGCTGCTGAATATAAAGATAACGAAACCGGCATGCATGTTATCCGTATGAGTTATTACACCCATATATTGGCCCTTGCAGCAGGGTTAAGCGAAGACGATGCCGAGCTATTAATGCACGCCGCTCCCATGCATGATGTGGGTAAAATCGGCATATCGGATGCCATCTTAAAAAAAACCGACAAATTAGATTTTGACGAATTTGAACAAATGAAAAAGCACTGTGAAATCGGCGCTGAAATTTTAGGCGAGCAAGACTCTGAATTAATGGATGTTGCGCAAACTATAGCCTTAACCCATCACGAAAAGTGGGACGGCAGTGGCTACCCCAATGGTTTAAGCGGAGAGGATATACCGCTTTATGGCCGTATTGTGGCAGTGGCAGATGTGTTTGATGCACTCACCAGTAAGCGTCCTTATAAGGAAGCCTGGCCCGTTGAAAAGGCGCTTGAATTACTTAAAAAAGAAGCTGGAACACACTTTGATCCGCAGCTTGTGCCACTTTTTGTTGAAAAATTAGATCAAATTCTTGAAATAAAGGCTAAATTTAATGAAAGCGATACATAGTAGCAGTTTAAAAGCATGTAATAAAAGTTGAGGTGTTGGGAGTGTTTGTCAAAATTTTGCTATGAATTAGGTACTGTTATCGTCAGTTATTGTTGGATTCACAAGCAGTTATTGGCTAAATAAGCCATTTGTGATTTTAAACGATGAATAGCGAGTATGATCCGAATATAAGCGGCTCATATTCTTGATGTGCCGTTAAATGCCGTCATTAAATACACTCGATAATTGCTATGGCTAAATACATATCGCAATACTTGTTCAACAGAGGAAATATCAATGTCTAATACGCTTTTCAGTAAAAAAATGCTGCTGGCTGCGGTTATGCTTCCAGCACTGTTAACCGGCTGTGCTACAGGTGATACACCAGAGGCTAAAAAAGCCAATGCCCGCAAAGAAACCCAAGCCGCATTGCAAGAAATTTATGCTGAGCACAATGAAGCTAAAGCTGCGGTAGCGAGCTCTGTGGGATATGTCGTGTGCACTGGCAGCAATAGTTACTTATTTGCATTATCAACCGGTGGCGGTGTTTGCGTACTCACCTCTAAAGGCCAAAACTCCTATTACCGTTTTGCAACCGGAGGCGTCGGTGCTGGCATTGGCTGGAAGCAAATGGCATTCGTGCAAGCATTTATGAATAATAATGCTATGACACGTTTTAAAGAGTCAGGCTATGAAGGCCAAGCTCAAGCAGAAGCGAGCGCTAAATATGAAGACAGTGGCGATCAAGCTTCAGCTAACCAATCAGTTGATGTAACAGGTGTAAAAACCTATCAAGTTAACTTAATGGGCGCCGCAGCTCAGGCAACCGTACAAGGTTATAAGTATTGGGAAACCGATTTTTCTGATGATTTCATGGAAAATAGTGAAGACTAATTTTTTCTAATGACTTGAAGCACAAAAAATTAAAAGCCGTAGTAGGCAACTGCTACGGTTTTTTGTTGGTTGTTATATTTGTATATCGCAACAGTCTAATAATTAACCGCCAACAGGGGCTAGTTGTTAGTGGTTGCATAAGGAGTGAACAATTATGCCATTATTGTGGTTAATATTGCTTTGCGATACTCGTTCAATAGGCTAAATTACAACGGTAAGGATATGATAAAAATTCAGGAAGAATACGCTTAAGGTGGGTTGAAGTTGATTTCAGTATATTTAGTTGATGATCATGAGCTAGTGAGAACCGGTATTCGACGTTTATTGGAAGATGAGCGTGGTATAAAAGTGGTTGGCGAAGCGCCGGATGGCGAAACCGCCGTGCAGTGGTCACGTCAAAATGAAGCTGATGTTATTTTGATGGATATGAACATGCCCGGTATGGGCGGTTTAGAAGCGACCCGTAAAATTTTACGTTATCAACCTGAAGCTAAAATCATCGTATTAACCGTACAAACTGAAGACCCTTTTCCTACCAAAGTCATGCAAGCTGGCGCCTCTGGTTATTTAACCAAAGGGGCAACACAGCCTGAGGTATTAAGAGCCATTCAGCAGGTATCTCGGGGGCAACGTTATTTATCTCCAGAGATTGCCCAGCAAATGGCCTTGAGTCAGTTTAGTCAAACAGACGAAAACCCTTTTAGCAGCCTGTCAGAACGTGAGCTTCAAATTATGTTGATGATCACCAATGGTGAAAAAGTCAACGACATTTCTGAAAAGCTCAATTTAAGCCCGAAAACCGTTAACAGTTATCGCTATCGTTTATTTGCCAAGTTGAATATTGGTGGTGATGTAGAGTTGACCCGTTTGGCGATTCGCTACAAAATGCTTGATGCCAGTTCTTTTTAGTTAATAGGTGTTGAGTCAAACTGGTATTTCACACCTATTTTAGGATAGTTGATGCCATCTCGTTTTAATCCAAAGTTATTTCTCAAGAATGTTTCTTCTTCGCCAGGTGTTTATCGGATGTACGATGACAAGGGCGAAGTCATTTATGTTGGTAAAGCAAAAGATCTTAAAAAGCGCTTATCATCTTATTTCAGAGCCAATATTCCCCATGTAAAAACTCAAGCATTAGTGGCGCGTATTGCCAATATTGATGTCACACTGACCCACAGTGAAACCGATGCGTTATTGCTCGAAAATGATTACATCAAGCAATACATGCCCAAATACAATGTATTGCTGCGTGATGACAAATCCTATCCTTACATTTTGCTCAGTGGCCATAAGCATCCACGACTTGCTTATCACCGTGGCCCTAAGCGTGAAAAAGGCCATTATTTTGGCCCATATCCAAATGGCGGTGCAGTTAGAGAAAGCTTACATCTGATGCAAAAGCTGTTTCCTATTCGTCAGTGTGATGATCTTTATTATAAGTCGCGCTCTCGACCTTGCTTGCAGTATCAATTAGATCGCTGCAGTGCACCCTGTGTTGGTCGCGTAAGCGATGATGAATATTCCGAGCAAGTGAAATTAGCCAGCCTGTTTTTAAAAGGCAAAGATCAGCAAGTGATCAGTGAGCTAGTGGTGAAGATGGATAAGGCTGCCAATGAGCTAGAGTACGAACATGCAGCGCAATTTCGCGATCAAATCACCGCCCTAAGGCGAGTGGCTGAGCAGCAAGAAGTGTCTAATCACAAAGGCGATATGGACGTGATAGGGGTACATTACGCATCAGGTATCGTTTGTTTTCATTTATTATTTATACGAGATGGTAAAATCTTTGGCAGTCGCAGCTATTATCCAACCGTGCCAGCACAAACTGAGCTTGAAGAAGTACTCGTCTCTTTTATGGGGCAGTTTTATTTAAATGCCGACATCCAGCGCACAATTCCTAAAGAAGTATTATTAAGTCACTCCTTTGAAGAACTAACTAGATTACAACAAACTATATCTGCGGCATTAGAACGAAAGTTTGAAATCAAAACACATGTCAGAGGTGAGCGAGCAAACTTTTTACGCCTAGCACTAACCAATGCCACCAATGCGGTTAATACGCGCCTGTCCCACAAAAATACCGTTGAGCAGCGCTTTCAATTATTAGAAGAAGCATTAGAGCTAGGTCACCCAATCCAGCGGATGGAATGTTTTGATATCAGCCATACCATGGGCGAAAGTACCGTTGCCTCTTGTGTGGTGTTTAACCGTGAGGGGCCTCACAAGTCCGATTATCGCCGCTACAATATTAATGGCATTACCGGTGGTGATGACTATGCTGCCATGGAACAAGCCTTAAGTCGCCGATTTGATAAAATTGATAGCAAGGGTAAGGTGCCAGATATTGTATTTATTGATGGTGGTTTAGGCCAGTTACGTATTGCACAGCAAATAGTTGATGAAAAATGTGTGCATTTAGATAATGCGCCTTTACTGATCGGGGTAACGAAAGGCGAAGGTCGTAAAGCAGGGCTTGAAACCTTTGTGTTTGGTGGCTCGGAAGATACCTTTGAATTACCCAGTGATTCACCAGCATTTCATTTAATTTTGCATATCCGTGATGAGTCCCACCGCTTTGCAATTACAGGCCATAGAAATAAGCGCCAGAAAACCCGAAATACATCGACGCTAGAATCCATTGCTGGTGTGGGGCCTAAACGGCGCAAACTATTGTTACAACATTTGGGCGGTATTCAAGAAGTGAAGGGCGCAAGTGTCGCTGAATTAACAAAAGTTCCTGGAATTAGCCTAGAAATGGCACAAACAATCCATGATGCATTGCGAGGGGGATAAAATTAAGGCAAGATTGGCGCTGCTTCTGACTATTTGGTTTCGTTCATGCCTTTTAATTTACCTATAGCATTAACTTTATTTCGGCTTGTTTTATTGCCGGTATTTGTTGTTGTGTTTTATCTTCCCTATTCGTGGGCCCCTTTTGCTTCGGCATTTATCTTTTGGCTTGCTGCGGTAACTGATGCGTTAGACGGTTATGCGGCGCGAAAATTAAAGCAGTCGACTCGCTTTGGTGCTTTTCTTGACCCGGTTGCCGATAAAATAATGGTGACCACGGCGTTAGTATTACTAGTGCAGCAAAATGATAATATTTATCTAACCTTAGCGGCATTATTCATGATCGGCCGAGAAATTGTGATTTCTGCGCTACGTGAATGGATGGCAGAAATCGGTAAACGCGGTGTTGTCGCAGTATCATGGATTGGTAAATACAAAACGGCGGCGCAAATGGCGGCGATTGTTGGTTTGATCTGGCAGCCGAATGAATTTTTGACCGATGTGGCTTATGGCTTGTTTTATATTGCTGCAGTGCTGACTTTCTGGTCGATGATGAGCTATATTTCAGCAGCATGGAAAGACTTAACGGCTGAGTAGCGCAATAAAACTTCAATACGTTTACTTAGTGTTCACTCAGTTAGTTTTGTTGAAAACAGCAATTGACACCGACACTGAAATCGGTAGAATGCACCCCCGTAGACAAGGATGCTTCGGCTTATAACCAAAAGGTTTTAGCTACAAGACATCAGGTTTATTTGAAAAGATAAACAAATGATTTACGCGACATTAGCTCAGTTGGTAGAGCGATACCTTGCCAAGGTATAGGTCATCGGTTCGAACCCGATATGTCGCTCCAAATCATGTTTATATCGGCGCGATGGCAGAATGGCTATGCTGCGGATTGCAAATCCGTCGACCTCGGTTCGACTCCGGGTCGCGCCTCCACAAATTTTGTTTAGTTGTTATATTAACAATTAAAACAACACTTATGCCCGAGTGGTGGAATCGGTAGACACAAGGGATTTAAAATCCCTCGCTTAATAGGCGTGCCAGTTCAAGTCTGGCCTCGGGTACCATCATTTACATACGACTTAGTATTAAGGTGTATGGTACAAAAAAGCCTCAACGTAAGTTGGGGCTTTTTTGTATCTGAAATTTGTTGGAATAAATGATTTTACTAAAAAATCCCTCGTCGTTTTAAGATAGGGCGTGCCAGTTCAAGTCTGGCCTCGGGTACCATTATTCTTCCATAAAGCGCTTACATACGACTTAGTATTAAAGAGTATGGTGCGAAAAAGCCTCAACATTAGTTGGGGCTTTTTTGTGCCTGTAATTCGAGCGTTGGCGAAAGATAAAATCCCTCGTCGTTTTAAGTTGGGGCTTTTTTGTATCTGAAATTTGTTGGAATGATTTTACAAAAAAACTCGTCGTTCTAAAATAGGGCGTGCCAGTTCAAGTCTGGCCTCGGGTACCATTATTCTTCTATAAAGCGTTTATATACGACTTTTAGTATTAAAGAGTATGGTGCGAAAAAGCCTCAACATTAGTTGGGGCTTTTTTGTGTTTGCAATTTGGCTATATCAATTTCATTTCTTAAAGTTATTTTGAAGGGGTGTGGTTGAAGTCTGGCTTACGCTTTCACCTTAATCATGTCGCATGCTTGTTGTCCCCAGTGGGCATAAATAACCTCACTTGGATGAAACCCATCAATGGCCATTGGCGCATCAGCTAACGTCAATTCCATATTAAGTTGTTCGCATGGCAGTGAGCTTGTTTGAACCCAATTAGAAAGAGCTAAGTTGAACTCTCGGCTTCTTGCGCCTAAAAACCACCTAAAAGGCTGTGGTAACGCTGGAAATCGATCCATTGGAGGCACATTAGTAATGATAATTTGTGTTCCTCCTAACTTTGATGTGATCAATGCGCACAACTCACTTAATTGTAATATCCATGTTTTTGCCGATATTGGACTCAGCACATCATTTACGCCCAGAGAGATAACAATAACATCTGCTTTTGTTAGCTGATTTTGATGGGTCATGAGTTTGACTTTATTGAGGCAGTTTTGGGTGCTATAGCCACTTTGGGCCACCAGTTGCCAATTGAGCTGATAATCATTAGAGAGCCGCTTAACCATGTTTCCCGCCAGTGCTTGTTGCTGGTGGCTTACCCCAACTCCCGCTGCAGCAGAGTCACCTAGGATCAGTAGCGACAATTGTGGCGAACGGCATGAGGCATTAACGCGCTCGCCGCTTGGCTCTGGTAATTTTATGGTGGTTTTTTTTACCCAAATAGCCTGTACTAAATAAATAGGCCATAAAAATATTAGTGTTAGATAGTGCAATGTTACATTCCTTTGTTATGTGCTTATTTAAGGGGTTACGACCTTAAATTTGATTTCATAAAGCTGTTCAATACCCGGATACACTTCCTGTATTAAGGCTTTTAATACTGCCAAGGGCATATTTTCTTGCTGCGCATGCAAGTCGGTTAATTGTGTAAATGGCACTGTATTAACGGAAATAACCTTGATGTCGCAAAACCATTTATCTTCCTCAAAGGTGGATACGGTTAACGTTTCACCTGCAATAA
The DNA here is from genome assembly GCF_002873635.1 of Shewanella sp. 10N.286.52.B9. NCBI lineage: Bacteria > Pseudomonadati > Pseudomonadota > Gammaproteobacteria > Alteromonadales > Shewanellaceae > Shewanella > Shewanella sp. 10N.286.52.B9. The sequence goes on along the minus strand of NZ_MCTY01000174.1, from coordinate 5,705 downwards.
AGTGGGATTCACTGTCATCGCGTAAGGTAATAGTTTTAGCGCCTGACAGAATGTCTGTTTCAAAGCGGCTGAAAAAAGTGATGCTGTTAAGTGCTGGCATAGTAGCTTTGAGCCTTTATTAATTGCAGGTTTATTGTGCGTTATAGTAAATCAGTTTACTGAGGTTTGCCTTAACTTGTTTATCTGTTTGGCTTATCATGAGCGCCATTGCGACTTACTGCTTATTTTAGGATATTTCCATTGCATACTTTGGCTCAATTACAGTCTGGTGAATTACACCAAAACAAGATAAAACGATTACAGATAGCTGAAGGGTTAACCAGCTTTCCCATGGAAATTATTAAGCTTGCAGATTCCCTTGAAGTGCTTGATTTGTCGAACAACCGTTTATCATCGCTACCTGATGAGTTTGAGCAGTTGCAACAGCTTAAAATTTTATTCCTATCGTTTAATTGTTTTACTGACATCCCAGATGTCATTGCTAAATGCCCAAAGCTTGAAATGATCGGTTTTAAAGCCAATCAAATAACTACAGTTGCCGAAGATTGTTTTCCTGTTGATACCCGCTGGTTAATTCTCACTGACAATAACATTGAGCAATTACCTCAATCCATTGGCAAGCTACATCGACTACAGAAGTTTGCCATGGCAGGCAATAAGCTCAACAATTTGCCGCCATCAATGAGTCAATGTACATCACTAGAGCTATTACGTATTTCAGCCAATGAATTGACTGTTATTCCAGATTGGTTATTCAAACTGCCCAATTTAGCTTGGTTGGCATTTAGTGGCAATCCTATAACAGCGCCTGTTATCAATAGTGATGACGCTGCTGTTAATAGTGGTTGTGCGTTAACGCCAATGGCGCAGTTATCATTAGGGGAGCAATTAGGCCAAGGCGCTTCAGGGGTGATTTATCAAGCACAATGGCAGCAGGACTCTGGCACAGCACTGGACGTAGCGGTGAAAATATTCAGAGGTGCGGTGACATCAGATGGTTACCCAAAAGATGAATTACATTGCTGTTTGCAAGCAGGCTTTCATCCTAATTTAATTGGCGTACTTGGCTTTATTGCTGATGCTGACAATCTTGGTTTAGTCATGGAGCTCATTCCTCAGCGTTATTACAACTTGGGTTTACCGCCGTCACTGGAAACCTGTACTCGCGATACCTTTTGTGATGACATGGATATATCCCTAAGGCAAATCGTCACCGTTATGCGCAGTATGGCAGCTGCGCTAGCCCATTTACATCAACATAAAGTCAGTCATGGCGATATATACGCTCACAACACCATGATTGATAGTGATGCCAATATGCTATTTGGTGATTTTGGCGCAGCAACGGACTTGTCAGCGCTTGCAGTAGAGCAAGCAGCGTATATGCAAGCCATTGAAGTCAGAGCATTAGGTAATATGCTAGATGACGTATTGGGGCATTTTAATGAATTTACAGGCCATGATAATAACCAGCTAAGGTTAGCAACTGCAGATAGTCAGATCATTAGCCAATTAAGCCAAATAGTGTCTAGTTGTTTGCAGGCTGACGTAGCGATGCGACCTCAGTTTACTCATATCCAGCAGCAATTAGCCACCATTCAACAGCAGTTATTGGATTAACAATCGTCGCTTATATTTAGGCCCAGATAGTTAAATTTATAAACAGGATAGGGGAGCGTTATGCCTGCAGCGTCATTAACGTCGTTAGTTGCACAAGTACGTCAATGCCAGCTTTGCCAGCATGCGTTGCCCCATGGCGTTAACCCAGTGATTCAAATTGATCCGCTAGCGCGTATTCTTATTGCTGGGCAAGCTCCAGGCCTTGCGGTGCATAAGTCTGGCATCCCGTTTGATGATAAAAGTGGTGACAGGTTACGAGATTGGTTAGGCATCGACAAAGACACCCTTTACGACCCTAAACAGATTGCGATTTTACCCATGGGCTTTTGTTATCCCGGTAAGGGGAAAAACGGTGATTTAGCGCCAATGAAAATGTGCGCCCAAACGTGGCGGCAACCCTTACTTAACCACTTAACTGATGTGAAGTTAACTTTGCTTATAGGCAAGTATGCTCAAGACTATCACTTGCCAAACAGGCAACAAACGCTGACAGAAACTGTTAAACATTGGCGTAATTTACCTTCGGGCATCATTGCATTGCCTCATCCAAGTCCTCGCAACAATATTTGGTTAGCAAAAAATCCATGGTTTGCTGAAGATTTATTACCAGTAATAAAATCGACAGTGCAGAATATTTTGCATGCTTAAGTGAAATATTTAATTGAAAGGGCTAATTTAGCTATGTTTTTAGACGAATTGATTGCAAAGTCAGCACTTGAACAATAAGTTTCATTTTTTTATTGATCCATTCTGAAAAACCAGTAAAGTATGCACCAAGTTCAGCGGCAGCAAGCAATTGCAGCAATTGAAAACAGATTCCGTAGCTTGTATCGACAAGTTACAACAAGTTTGCCCGAGTGGTGGAATCGGTAGACACAAGGGATTTAAAATCCCTCGCTTAATAGGCGTGCCAGTTCAAGTCTGGCCTCGGGTACCATATTACATACGTAAGTATGGTGCAAAAAAGCCTCGACATTAGTCGGGGCTTTTTTGTGTCTGAAATTTGCTCAATGAATGACAAGATATAACAATCCCTCATCGTTTTAAAATAGGGCGTGCCGGTTCAAGTCCGGCCTCGGGTACCATCAGTTTTATTATCAAAAATATACGTCAGTATGGTGCCAAAATGCCTCAACATTAGTTGAGGCTTTTTTGTATCTGAAATTTGCTAAATGAATGACAAGATATAACAATCCCTCATCGTTTTAAAATAGGGCGTGCCGGTTCAAGTCTGACCTTTTTGTATCTGAAGTTTGTGAAATAGTGATATTTGCTCGTTCAAGTCTGGCGAGTACCACGAGTGAACACAGCTAAATTTAGCCGCGTTACATTGAAACTTTGTGTTGAAATCCTGATCCGTATCAGGTGTGTTAAAACGACGAAATCAATCAGATTCATCGACTATTGTTGACGGACTTATTTGAATTGTTCTTGCTAAATTAATGTATTAAATCAATTAGCCATATCGGATTTTTAGACGATAAAAAATCCTCTCAATCAATATCTTTACGTCGCTGGGATGAGTGTTGCCTTTAGTTTTACATATTTGACAGTACACATGCCTCTGCTAAGCTTTTCGATACCCTGAAAGTAAACAAGGTATTATTTACAGGTATGGAAGCAAACAGCAGGAACGACTTAAGTTACCTAGAACGCTTAATGAGATTGTTTACTCATGTGCAACCGGGAGAAGGTAAGTCAACCTTGATGCTCTCCGCTTACGCCTGTTTGCTACTGTTGCTGTATTACATTTTAAAGCCTATCCGTGAAGCACTCATCCTCTCTGAACACACCGCTGAAATACGCACTTACACGATAGCGATTCAAGCATTGGTGTTAATGATATTGGTGCCTTTATACGCTAGCTGGATAAGGACTCAGGGAACGAATGAAATATTGCCCCGAGTCACCTTAGCTGTGGCTGTGAGCTTGTTATTATTCTGGGGGCTTTATTTGTTTAAGGTGCCTATTTCAATCCCTTTCTTCGTTTGGCTAGGTGTGATCAATGTGCTGTTAATTGCCCAGTTCTGGGCCTATGCTGCAGATATTTACAGTCCAGATGAGGGTAAACGCTTGTTTGCTTTTATTGCAGCAGGGGCATCTTTAGGATCATTATTAGGTGCGCAAATTAGCAAACATCTATTTAAGCTTGTTGGCGCTGAAGGCTTGATGCTCGTCGCTGCGGTTTTACTTATCGCGACCATGTGGTTACCCAAATTAATTGGACTGAAATCTAAAAAAAAACAAACAAATGACTACCATGGTCATTCATTCAAAGCAGGTTTTGATACCGTACTGAATAATCGTTACTTGTTGGTGATTGCTGGGTTTGTAGTGTTACTCAACTGTGTGAATACTACAGGAGAATACATTCTGGCCAAATGGGTGCAAATTCATGCGCAGCAGGGAGCCGATGTCAAACTGATTATAGGTGAGTTTTACAGTGACTTTTACACTTGGGTAAACTTATTCAGCATGATAATTCAGCTATTACTGGTTTCTCGAATATTCCAGTGGATCCATATACATGGTGCCATTCTAATTTTACCCTTTGTCGCTTTTGTGGGCTATGGATTAGCGACTTTTATCCCTATATTCACCCTATTTAAGCTAATAAAGATTGCTGAAAATAGCATAGATTATTCATTACAAAATACTGCCCGGCATGCACTGTTTCTGCCTTTAAATCAGCAACAAATTTTTGAAGGGAAGACAGTGATCGATGCATTTTGTTGGCGTTTAGGTGATTTAACTCACGTCGTGATCATCTTTATTGGCCTTAAAGTATTCAAGCTTGATCATTATGAGTTTGCGGCGGTTAATCTGGTGCTTTCCCTGTTTTGGATAATATTGGCATTTAACCTTGCTCGCAAGCATAAGCAATTGGTCAATGAGCATGATTAATACCTGTTTTAATTCTGATGTCTTGCTAAGCGCTAACTAATTTTAAGTAGTTGCATTGTCATAAACGGATTTGTTATCTGTGGCTTAAAGAGCCTAAATATATCGATATAAGTGAAATCCATCGCCCTTAAAAATAGACTTTACCAGCGTGATATCTCATCGATTGAATAGAAGGAGCGCAATATGCAATATTTGAAGATGGCTTTTTTTCTGACGATATATTTAGTCGCTTTCTTGTCTCACGCTGTAACCGTTCCTTTAATCCGAGATGAAACGGTTATCTTTGACTTATTAAATGATGGCGATATTAATCTTTCTAAAAGTGTTGCTAAAGCGTTCACGACAAAAGAAAGTATTATGGAAATTCGCAGGGTAGGTTTAGTCAAAAATAGTGTACAGATACGTGCCGCCTTTCGAGATAAAACAGTAAAAGATTATGCTAGAGGTAACGTTGGTTTAATGTATTACGATAGCTACTACAATGAATTAGCAGCATATATTATTTCAAAATACCTTGGCCTTAATATTATTCCTGCGACAGTGCTTCGAAGTATACCAATAGGGAAAAAAGGGCTAAAACCGAGTAAAAAATTGAGAAAAGGCAGTTTGCAATTATGGGTAGAGAATAGTGTCGTGCTTTACGATTTAACTGCTCTTAGCCTGCCTTACCCGGGATCCGCCGAATATAAAAATCACCAAATAAAAGAAATCAAAACATTCGATTGTATTATTGGCAATGTTGACAGGCATGCTGGCAACCTTTTAGTCGATCTGAATGAAAGATTTGAAGACCCAAATGAAGTGACGGACAGGAAAAAAGCTTATCTTGGTAAAATTTGGGCCATCGATCACTCTAGATCTTTTTATCGAGGGCCTCGGCTAGACATCCGAACTTGTAAGCTAAGTAAGTTAAAGTCAGATGCTATCAGCATGCAGTTTATGCAAGGGATGAGAGATTGGAAAATTGAAGAACTAGAAAAAAGACTCCGAGCGAGTGGTCTATCTGAGCAACAATTAGCTCACCTCAGATTGGAATCTATTGAGCATCGCTTTCAAAAAGTAAAACAACATTTTGAGGAACAGCAGCGAAAGAGTGGCATGACTGATGAAGAATATTACAGCTCGGGGCTTTGGCATCGGGTTTGGTGAAGGTTAAGCGATTAGAGGGTGTAACAGATTCT
>NZ_MCTY01000173.1:0-51399 GCF_002873635.1 Shewanella sp. 10N.286.52.B9 | reverse complement strand
TTGCCTGCATTAACAGATTACTGTGAGCATTTAGACCTAAAACGACGACAGGGGGCAGCTAACTGTCAGCGCTGGTTGTGCGCTTAATACACCATTTCATAATTTCAAATAAAAGCATTTCCCACTTGATAGATATCAAGCTTTTTTGCTGTGTTGAATTTAGTTTATGAGTTATTATTGGTGATTAATGGTGAATATTCAGTCCTTTGGCCATCAGTAAATGAATTTTGGTGTTGGCAACTCACGAAGGCGTTATGTTATAAATTTAGAGTAATGGGTGGCTTTATATTTTTGTCATAAATTTAGAGTAATGGGTGGCTTTATATTTTTGTCAAACTCTGTATTGGCCCAAAATGAATTAGGTTTTTTAGTGTGGGTGATCAAAGTAAGAATAAGTAAAGAAAACCCAACAACTTTCAAAACAAATGTCAAAATCCGCACAAAAAGCTATTACGTCATCGACACATAAAACCATATAACTTAACGAATATCTAGTTGATAATTGGAGGTGACAGTAAGGTAAACCATAATTATTTCATTGATATAGAATTATCATATAATGCTTTGAGGATAAATTTTTCAAATTAAAAATAGAGATTAATATGCCTTTTAAGCAGTATCATATTCACAATATTAGTATGTTTTTTCGTGCATGTATTACAGCTCAAACTAACACTTCAATAACGCCTTCAATCGCACAAAGAAAATCAACTGAGACTCTAGCTGTTAATTCATTACTGGCTTTATACCTTGGACTATTTACGTTATTTATGTGGTTCGAGCAATTCAGAATGCCTTATATTCACATGGAAAACTTAGAATTTTATTGGGAATTATTAAAATTAGGTCCTTTTTCTGATGCAGAAATGAACTATAGAGCAGTTGCTAAGCGTGAAATTGCTGACCTTTATATCTTGCAGTGGGCCCTCTTTGTATTAATACCTTTGTTCGCTTTAATCATTTTTGTCATTGCTCGGTCTAAACTTAAACAAATGCCAATGCATGAAGCTTCTCAAGGCGGAAAACTGCCCACATTCGGCAGAGTATTGGCATTATTTATTGAAGGTAAAGCGCAGTTTATAATGTTATTTGTGATTGGTTATAGTTTTTTTGCCACGTCAGCGTTTTCCCAATGGATGATAGATGCTGCCAAGGGCCATGCGGACTTCAACATTTATAGCTTGTTTTTTCCGTTAGCATCGTTACTGCTTGTCTGGCAGTTCATTCGACCTTTTGCCACTTACTATGTAATTACAATTAACAAAAACCGTAATCATGGCCTATCGTGATTAAACAGTCCTTATCCCCAAATCGTTGTCCAGCTCGCAAATTTCAAAGCTCGTGCGGGGTTAGGCCTCGGTATTCAACCTTCTTTGAAAATAATTTTTCAAAGAAGGTTGTAGTTCATTAATTAGCTCACCCACTCTAGCTTTATGTTATAACTTCAAAATAATGGATGGCTATATATTATTCAGCTCTTAAGCTCTATAAGATGCAATTAAAAAACAAATCAACCCAACTAATTCATCTTAACCTTCCTAAAATACCGCTTAACCAATCGTTGGTGAAACATAAGGTGTTTCATCGGCAAAGGTTGGTATAACAGCGTAATAAAATGCTCTCTAAATGCCTGAAAGTTATCAGCCAATCCCCAGTAGATTTACTTCTTTATTTAATAAGCGTTAGTCCACATTCTGGCATTAATGTCAAAATGCTACCGTTGTCACTTTAAATACAATTATGGAACCAAGATTTAACTTATTGGTTACAGCTTGGTTGTTTTTTCCAAACCCTATTGCAATCCTCGTTTTGGAATTCATTCCAGTTCTATGATCACATCATTGATTACACATAGTTTCTCTGTGAGGCACCTTCTTTAAAGCTTAATTATTAGAGAAGGTTTTTTTAACAATAAAAATAATGGTGATGTGATGAAAAAACGTTTATTTCGAAACAATAAAAACTCGGCAAATAGTCAATTTAATCATACCAAAATAGGATTGAATTTAATTGGCGTATTGATTGGGAGTGCGCTTTCTGTGACTGGTGCAAACGCGGCAGTTATTGAAAATACCGATGTACAATTTGGTGGTTACATTAAAGTCGACACCATGTTCAGTGATTATAGCCATGGTGCACCAGATTCAGGGTCTATTTCTAGGCAGTTTTATGTGCCTGGGACAATATATGGCGTAGAGGGTAACGGAAATCAGGTGGTCGATTTTCAGGCGAGAGAAACACGATTTAACTTTAAAACGATTACTGATATTGATGACCATAAGTTAACCGGCTTTATCGAACTGGATTTTATGACTCATGCTGACGGTAACGAACGAGTGTCCAACAGTTATTCGCCACGTATTCGTCATGCATTTGTGAGTTTTGATAATTGGACTGTTGGTCAATCATGGACCACTTTTCAAAATCCAGCCGCTTTACCTGAGAACCTCGATTTTGTTGGCGCTGCAGAAGGCACCCCATTTGTACGCCAAACTCAAATACGCTATACCAATGGCGGCTTTCAATTATCTGTAGAAAACCCTGAAACCACCTTAAATGGTTACCAAAGCCCTAGCCGAATTCTGAGCGGTAGTGGCATGGTACCTGATGTTGTTGCACGCTATAACTTCAAAACAGAGGCTGGTGCTAAATTGTCTGTTGCTGGTATTGCAAGGCAACTCAATATTGAAACTCGCATTAGCGATACTCAATTTGATGCAACGGCTTTGGGTTACGGCGTTAGTTTTAGCGGTATTTTACCCGTAGGTGCAGATGATATTAAATTTACTGCGACTTATGGTGAAGGTCTTGGCCGATATATGGCGCTCAATTATGTCAATGCGGGAGTTATCGATGCCGATGGCGATATTGAGGCGATTACCTCTTATGGTGGTTTTATTGCTTATCGCCATTGGTGGAATGACCAATGGCGTACTAGTGTGACAGCGTCAGCGTTTAGCGCGGATAATGATGTCAGCTTGATGGGCGAAAATGTTAATAAAGACTCATATTCTGGCTATGTGAATTTACTTTATTCACCAGTGAAACCATTAACTGTGGGTGTTGAATATATGTACGCTAAAAACAGTAAAGAAAACGGTATTGAAGGCGAACTTAATCGGGTGATGTTTTCTGCTAAATACGTGCTTTAGTTTACTTATAATTAGTGAGAATAGATATATAGCGAGAACAGAGACATAGCATGAGCCTGACAGCAGTCAGGCTCGATTTTAAGTACGTTTACAGGCCGATAGTAAGTGCTAGCCTTGTTATATACTATGCTAAAAATAATCAAATGGCCTTTGATTACCACATTAATTCATTAAATTCCTTTTCAGCTTACTAAAATAGCGTTTAAACAACCTTTGGTGCAAAACAACTTGTTTAGCGCTCAAAGGTTGATATTGCAAGGCTATAAAGTGTTCAGTCATTTTGTCAAAATTAGCCACCAGTTGTGGTTGCTGCTCACTAAATGCTTGCTGAATAAACTGGGCATAAGCTTGTGGTGGCATCGCATCACGTTGAAATCCTTTATTCGCAAGCTTTGCGCAAATAAGGTTATAGCGTTTGATGCAAGGATCTTGTTTGGGCTGCAGTTTAAACACGCCAGCAAAATAGACAATGATAAGGGCAATGATGATAAAGCAGATGATCATCATAATAGCCACTTTACTGCTGCTGACATTGCCAAGGAGTTTGGCTAATACTTGTTGCTGGCGTTGCTCATCAAAACCCAGTACCCACACACTCCAGTAAAAATCGATGCTCGCCAGTTGCAGGCGAATATTGTTTAACCACGGAATATTTTTGACCTGTAAACTGGTAAATAGGCTGTCTTGTAAGTAACTGTCTTGGCCTGTAAACGTGGCATCAAAGCCGTCTAATACTCGCTCTGGGGCAATCATGGCGGTGGGGTCAAACCTTACCCAGCCTTGGCCTTCAAGCCAAACTTCAGTCCATGCATGGGCCATGTATTGATAGATGCTGTAATAACCGGCTTTGGGGTTATATTCGCCGCCTTGGTAACCGGTGACCATTCTGGCAGGTATGCCACTTGAACGGGCGAGAAATACTAGCGCTGAAGCGTAGTGGGAGCAAAAGCCTGCTTGGTTAGTAAATAAAAAGTCATCTACTTGCTGTTGGCCAAGCTTTGGCGGGCTTAAGGTGTAGTAAAAAGCCTGCTCAGCAAAGTAACCCATCATGGCATTGATGCGGGCTGCTGGCTGTGGGTAATCCTTAGCAAATTGGGCTGCCAACTGGCGAGTTTGTGGATTGCTATTATTAGGAATGGCCAAATTTATCTTGCTGATGTCTGGCGCGAGTTTGGCATAAAGAGCGCTACTTGGATAAGAGCTCACTTGGTAACTTAAGCGTTGATCAATGTTGCGCAGTGAGAATAGCCTAAAGTCGGATAACTCGACAATGTGCTCAGATTGACTAAAAGCCTGATCTAAACCAAACAACCATTTTTGATAGGTCGGCTCGGTGATCACTTGATAAATTAATGGCGCAGTAAGACCTGCTGAATTGGGCTTAGCGCGCTTAGGTTTATTGCCATAGGCGCTACGTTGTTCATTTTTACGATAAGGCGACTGACTCCAGCGTTGACCATCGTAGTTTTCCATGACCAGTGTGCGCCAGTACAGTTGCTCATTGCTAATGAGTTGCTGCTTATCGGTGTTATTGAGTTCATTTTCAAAACCGACTCTAAATGCCAAATTCGGCGAGCGGGTTAACTTACTAATATCCCCTAATGCAATTTCATCTGACAGGCCGGTAGTAGCATTTTTCATGCTGGGGGCTAACCACAATGGTGGCAGCCTTGGAAACACCACAAAAAGCAGTATGGCTAAGGGTAGGCTTTGGGCAAATAATTTCACCCCGAAGCGAAAGTTTACCTTGCGACTTGAATGCTGATAAATGCTGATCAGCACACAGGTATTAATGATGGCGACAAAGCTCAGTTGTAGAGTGTCGAGTATGGATTGGCGATCTAATAACGCAAAGCCTATTAAGAAAAAGCCCACCAAAACCACGACTTTAACATCGCGCACTTGGCGCATTTCGATGTATTTAAGGGCATAGCCTAGCAGGAGCAAATTGACTAATGCGTTAAGTAAACCAATTTCCTGTGACACTAAAGCCAAGGTGACAGCGGCGCCAATGGCTAGCCCTGTGACTAATACTTTAGGCGGCGCCGCTACCTTGCCAAGGTAAATTCCCACACGCCACACAAAGCAAATGGCGCAAATGCCGATGCTCCATAAGGTGGCATGCTGGTATAACGGTGATAGCACCAATACATTGGTAATTAATAACCAAAATAGGGTATTACGACCAATGTTCTCATTAAATGGATCATTTAACTGATGTTTTAACGCCTCTGAGCCTTGGGTCATTTTCTGTTCCCCACTGGGTGTTTATCAGTAAATGCTGACGTTGACTCAGGTGTAACTCTTGGTTCTGTTGTAATTGCTGGCTTAGCTACTGAACCATAAAGCGCAATCATTTGCTGACATTGTTTTCTGTGTGACTCGCCACTGTCTTGTTCGATAATTTGTTGGTTTAATGCCAAGCCAAAAACTTGCTGCGATTGAGATAAGGCGTTGACTTGCCACGCCAGCTTACTGAGTTTTTGTTCAAGACTATCACCGAGGGTGTCGTCTAAACTTAGCCACACCGGTTTGCCTTCAGGTTGGGCAAATTCTTTTGTTAGCATTCCGCGCCCTTGTGCCCATTGCTTCCACGCCACTTGTTTAAGTGACTCACCTTCAACAAAGGTTTTAAGGCCTTTATAGTCATCAACCCCAGGTTGTAATTTACCGTGTTCAAATTCGGTTTGATTGTCATTATCTAAACTGGTTAACGATACATGGGTGGCCAGCGGCGTGGCATAAATAATATGCTGGATATTTAAATCGACATAGGACCAAGTGTTAAATAACCCCAGTGGGAAACTGGATGAGACGCGAATTCTACCGGGGTTAACTAGACCTCTGGATTGCGCAGAGCTGCTGACGCTGGTGTCCACGCCTTCAGCGACATCGGTAATGCGGCTATGGCGCTCATTAGGTAGATTCAAGCAAATTTGCTGGTGGCTGGTTTGGCTGTTGTCTTTGTTGATTTTACTGGATAATACAATCGGAAAGGCCAAGTTTTGGTTGGCATAAGTCTCAGGCGGGGTTAATGCTGTTAAGGTTAAACCTGCAAGATTTTTATAGCTGTAAATAATGCAACTATGGAACACACTGGCCAGCAATAAACTTAAGCCGATCACCAAATTGTTTTGATAGTTGGTGCCAAATAAATACAGCACCACTATCAGCACAAACCAAGCGACGCCAAAGCCACTGGGTAAAATAAAAATACTTTTATGGCTTAAGGTAATTTGTTTGTTCGCCGGTATTCGCTTATCTAGCCACTTTGACCAGCGCTGCTTAATCGCGGCGGGGATCAAGCGTGAATACCATTTTTTTGCTGCCTTGGAATTATTCATCTGCAATTAATTTCTGCTTAGCTTATTGGGTTAACGCGTGCGAGAATTTGATCTGACAGCGCTTGCCCCTGCAGTTGGCTATTGGTTCTTATGCGGTGCTCTGCTATGCAATGAAATACGGCCTGAATATCTTCTGGTACCACATAATTACGATGATTTAATAGCGCCCAGGCTTTAGCTGCGTCTAGCAGTGCAATACTGGCCCGAGGCGATAGCCCATTGCCATCGATTTGCTGACGAGAGTATTGGGCAAGATTGATCAAATACTTAAGCACAGCATCAGAGGCACTGACTTTTTGTACTTGTTGTTGCAAGCTCATTAGCTCGGTTGGGCTTAAGCATTGTGTGAGCGGCGGGGCATCACTGCGCTGATGTAGTCCTTTTAGCATGGCTAACTCAGCATGTTCATCTGGGTAGCCAATAGAAATGCGCATCATAAAGCGGTCAAGTTGCGATTCAGGCAGCGGGAACGTCCCTGATTGCTCAATGGGGTTTTGGGTAGCGATAACAAAAAAAGGCTGTGGCAATGTGTGTGTTTCACCATCAATGGTGATTTGTCTTTCTGCCATGGCTTCAAGTAAGGCACTTTGGGTTTTAGGGCTGGCGCGGTTGATTTCATCGGCTAATAACATTTGATTAAAAATCGGTCCTGGGTGAAATTCAAACACTTGATTTTGTTGCTGGTAAATGGATACCCCTAGAATATCAGCGGGTAACATGTCACTGGTAAATTGAATACGTTGATAGCTCATGCCCAGTGAGGTGGCTAAGGCCTGAGAAAGACTGGTTTTACCCATGCCAGGTAAATCTTCAATCAGTAAATGACCTTTAGCGAGAATGCAGGCTAGCGCCAGTTTGATTTGCTCAGGCTTACCTAATAATACCGTTTCTAATTGGCTTAACAGCGATTGTAGTTTTGTTGCTGACACTAAACACTCCGTTAGTTAACAAAAAGGGCCTAATTAAGCTATTTTGCTAACAAGTACATCGAATGACTTACGTTAACCTGCCAAAGATAATAAAGGAAGATATTCAGTGATAAAAAATGATAGCTAAACTCTGTGATGAGTTTAACTATCGTGGCAGTGAGTTATCGGTTTCGAACACTACTCACGACAGCCTTAGTAAGTCTTAAGCGGCGTTAAAGTGGCTAAGCTATTAAGCTAAGGCTAATGGCTATTGGTTAATGACAAAGTGACCAATAAACACATTGCCGCCGTCAAATCTATCAGTAAGCAAACTTGCGTTCGGCTTCGCTGAACATAGGGGCATCGCGACCCTCTTGTTGCTGATAGATCATTCTATAGCTCAGTACGGCTTGCACATATTCCCGGGTTTCCTTAAAGGGAATGGTTTCGATAAAGCTCATGACATCCAGTTTTCCGTCAGACTCTTTTAACCAACGGGTGACCCTGTGGGGGCCGGCATTATAGGCTGCTGTGGCGAGCACGCGATTTTGATCAAACTGTTTGAGCAATTGGCCGTAATAAGCGCTACCAAGTTGAACATTATAATTTACCTTATATAGGTCATTTTTATTGTTAAATTTGAGCTTATTTTTTCGGGCGGTTTCTTTTGCTGTTGCGGGCATGAGTTGCATTAATCCGCGCGCACCCACACCCGAGGTGGCATAAGGGTAAAACGCACTTTCGCGGCGGGCGATTGCGCGTATTTCATCTATCTCAACCTGATATTTTTTACTGGCTTGTTCAAATTCGTTTTGGGCGGCGTTAGGAAAGCGCAATTGCAAACTATTCCATTGTCTGGCTTGTATGCTGGCTTCGACGCTATAATCAAACCAGCCATTTTTAAGGGCGAGTAGGCCATATTCAGCCTTCATCGCGGTATCATGGCGGCGCAGCAAATGAACCCATTCACTGCGAGCATCGCGGGTTTTATCGATGGCAATCAATTCGATAATTCTGGCAAGCCCTGGGTCATCATGAAGTTTTTTGGCAAGCAGTGGCGATGACTGTAACTTGTCATTATTTAACGCCAGCGGGGCCTTTATGGATTGGGCGGCGTAAAAACCATAAAAATTACGTGCTTGGCTAAGTTGCTTCGTTATCTTGTCTGCTTGGGTTTTATCTGTGGTTTTATTTATGCGTGCGCTCCAATACTGCCAGCGAGAGTCATCAATGACATCATCACTGAGTAAGGTTAGATAGTGTTTGATTGCTTTTGTATCTTGCGCTGCGATTGCCCAGCGCAAACGAATTTGAAATAAGTCATCAGAGTCTAAAATCGGTAAGCTTGCATCAATGTGTTCCAGTAAATCAGCTTCTTTTCTGATTAATGCTCGGCGGACAATATAACGATTAAGTTGTTGGCCTTTGATGGCATTAAAACGGTTAGCTTTATCATATTTCTTATATAATTTTACCGCTTGTTTTAAGTCTTTTCTGGCAAGTTTTCTGAGCCCAACATTAACAATATCCGCCACAATGGGCGTTTTAGAAGAAAACTTTTTGGTATTACGTAGGCTGTTGGGATCGCGATAAACTGAAATTAGTAAATCGGCCTCAGCTTTATTTTTGGTGATTTTTCTGGATAGGTATTGGGTTAAGCCATATTGGTTTTCATTAAAACTAAGTAACATTCTTGACCAAATTAATGCTTGGGTTCTTTTACCGGCCTTGGTCCATTGACTAAATAACACATCACAAGCCTTGGGGCGTGAGCGACCATAAAGCCACAGTTTTTCAGCGCCGTCATAAGCGATGTTGTTATTGCCTTGAGATAATTGAGCGCGGTAATAGTAACACTGCAAGGTGACATCATTAGGGGCGTTAGGTGAGATGGCTAAAAAGTTTTGCCACTGCTTTTTCTCGCCAGCATTTTTCAAATAGCGATAACGTAAGCCGTTATAAAGCGGAGTGGTATTAAACTGCTCGATGGCTTTATGGGCCTGAGTTCCACTCATTTTTATAATGTCGGCTACTTGCTCATGGTAATCAAGGTAGACAGTTAATGGGTAATCACCCAACTGCTTACGTAGCTTTTGGTATTGGTTGAGCTGTTGTTTATCTAGCGCTTTGCGGGCATCAAGATACAATTGTTGCTGGGGGCTTAAACTTGATTCTTCAGCATGGGCGAGATTAACGCTAGCTGACAGCCACAATAACCCTTGAAAAAATACAAAACTAACCAATATGTTGCGCATAATAATGAGAATCTCCGCCTCAGTATGACATCTTTTGCGAACCAAACTGTTTGAATCTAATTAATAAATAGTATCTATTAAGCTGCATTATCAATATTAGCCAAGTGTCTATTTTTGCTTAAGGTGTTGCCACCTCAAGCCAAAGAATAGTGCAATTAGCTATAATTGCTCATAAAAATTGCTCATAAAAACTGAATTAAAACCGCTTATGACTCTTTAGAGTCATCTAAGGCTTTATTTATTAATTGAGGATCAAGGTTTTTACTGGTTTCAACGCCCAACTTTTGCATAACATGGGCTTGCCTTATTAAATTACCTTTACCTTGGGACAGTTTATTCATTGCTTGCTGGTAGGCTTTATCGGCAGTGTCTAAAGCGCGGCCAAGTTTATCCATGTCGTCAACATAGCTGCATAATTTATCGTAAATTTTACCTGCTTGGGCTGCGATACTTTGGGCATTTTGGTTTTGGTACTCATAGCGCCAAATATTGTTAATGGTGCGCAGTGCTACTAATAAGTTGGTTGGACTGACTAACATAATATTATGATCGAGGGCGAAGTTCACTAAGCTAGGATCTGACTCCAGAGCCAGTAAAAATGCAGGTTCTATTGGAATAAACATTAATACATAGTCGAGACTTTTTAGGCCGTGTAGCTTGTGATAGTCCTTATGGCTTAGGCCTTTAATGTGTTGACGAATAGATAAAGCCAGCTCTTTTATCGCTTGTTGCTGTACTAGCTCGTCTTCACTATTAAAGAAGCGCTCGTAGGCAATTAATGACATTTTGGCATCAATCACCACATCTTTTTGTTCAGGAAGGTGAACGATGACATCAGGTTTAAAGCGCTTACCTTGATCGTCTTTTAAATCTTGCTGAGTATGGTATTCATGGCCTTCACGTAGACCACTTTCTTGTAGGACCCGCTCAAGGATGACTTCACCCCAATTACCTTGCTGCTTGTTATCGCCTTTGAGCGCCTTAGTAAGATTGACTGCATCTTGACTCATTCGCAAATTAAGTTCTTTGAGTGCATCAAGTTGATGTTTAAGGGCGCTGCGTTCAGTTTGCTCCTGGCTATAGGATTCTCTAACTTGTTGTCTAAAGCCTTCTAGCTGCTGTTTTAATGGCCCAAGCACGCCATCCATTTGGCTGACATTTTGCTTTTTAAAGTTTTCTGACTTCTCCTCGAAAATACGATTCGCCAGATTTTCAAATTGCAGTTTTAGTCTTTCTTCGGCTGATTCTAGTAAGGCGATTTTGTCATTTAAAGCGGTTTTTTCGATATTAGCCTGCGCTTGAATGCTTTGTTGAATCGCATTAGATTTAGACAGTGCTAGCTGGGTTTCCATGAATTTACGCTGGCCATCGTTTAACTGTTGTTCTAGTAATGGCACTCTTTCGGCAAAGGCTTCCATTTTAGCTAATTGACCAATCAATGACTCGAGCTTATTTTGAGTGAGCATTAGCGCATCTTGTTTGTCATCAATTTGCTCTGTAAGTGATTGCTGTTTAATTTCAAATTCAGCAGTTAATTGGCTCATTTCTTCAGCAATGCGTTGTCTGTGTTGCTCCCAGCGCTGACGGGTTAATCGCTGATTAAGTAGTGCGCCAATTAGAAGAGATAAAAAAGCGACGGCGGCTAAAACGATAATTTCGGGGATAGTTAAACTTGTAGGAAATGTCATGCAAAAAACCTGCAAAAAATGATGCTTAAGATTCTCATGCAGGGCAGTACACTGCAAGGCTCAAAAGGACTAATTAATACTTAAGCGCTTAATTATTAAACTCAAAACATCAAAATAGTAAACTTTTTGAAATTTTAACGCGTATTAGACTGTCTACTATTTATATCAAATGATAATAATTGAATGAGGTGACCTATGGTGTCAAAGAAAGGTTTTTTCAAAGGCATTGCCAACCCACCATCATGGGCATTAAAAGAAAATCAAGTCACTCCAGAAACGGTGTTTCGGGATCGACGCAATATCGTTAAAGCCTTGGGGCTAGGCTCGCTCGGGGCTAGCTTGCCGGGGCAAGTGCAGGCGGGTTTGTTCGATTTATTTGGTAGCGACGATAAACCTACGTTTGCGGTGCAAGGTATTGATTATACAAAGCCTAGCCGCTTTCAAATCAATGATAAATTAACCCCAGAAGATAAAATTACCCGTCACAATAATTTCTATGAATTTGGCACTAATAAACAAGACCCGTTTGAAAATGCGCAATCATTTCAAGTTAATCCTTGGGAGCTTAAAATTGAAGGCTTAGTGGATAAACCGTTAACCTTGAATTTGCATGATTTGACCACTAAGTTCGGACTTGAGGAAAGAACTTATCGTTTAAGATGTGTAGAAGCGTGGTCAATGGTGGTGCCTTGGGTCGGGTTTTCACTGGCTGAATTATTGAAAATGGCAGGGGTGTCTAACAAAGCGACTCATGTGGCCTTTGAGACCTTGTTTGATCCAGACCAAATGCCTGGACAACGAAACCGTTTAATGGGCGGAGGGATACATTACCCTTATGTAGAAGGGGTAACCATTGCTGAAGCCATGAATGAATTGCCATTTCTTGCCGTAGGCTTATATGGTAAAACCTTGCCGCCGCAAAATGGTGCGCCAGTGAGGTTAGTTTTACCTTGGAAGTATGGCTTTAAGAGTATTAAATCCATCGTTAAAATCCGCGTTACCGATAAACAGCCACCTACCAGTTGGAATCAATTAGCGCCAAGCGAATATGGTTTTTATGCCAATGTGAATCCGCAGGTTGATCATCCTCGTTGGTCGCAGGCCTCTGAGCGCAGTATTGGTGAAGGAGGCTTGTTTTCAGCCAAACGAATTCCAACACAAATGTTTAATGGTTATGGTGAGTCTGTGGCTGGTTTATATAACAATCTCGATTTGAGGAAGTATTATTAATGCGCTTAACCCCGGGTGGTTTATTGTGGTTAAAAGGGCTTTTACACCTGAGTTTTATCTTACCGGTTGTTTACTTAATTATGCTGGTATTGACCGATAATGCTGGTGGCGATCCGGTGCAATATATTATTCATTTTACCGGTATGGGCGCGATAAATGCTTTGGTGGTGACTTTAATGATCTCACCATTGGCTAAGCTGACTAAACAAGGCTTGTTATTGCAAACAAGGCGGCTGGTTGGCTTATATGTATTTGCCTATGCTTGTTTACATATTAGCGCCTTTATCAGTTTAGACTTGCTGTTTGCGTGGGGCTTTTTAGTTGAAGAAGTCATTAAACGGCCTTACATTTTAGTCGGGTTTAGCGGCTTTATTATTGCACTATTGCTAGCGGTGACGTCTTTTAAAGCATTAAGGCGCAATATGGGCAGGCGCTGGCAATCATTACATAATTGGATTTATGTGTTAGCGATATTGGCGCCGATTCATTTTTATTGGTCAGTTAAATCAGAGATTATTGAACCGAGTATTTATATTGCTGTGATAGCGTGTTTGTTATGGCTAAGAAGACGCCAAATTAGTCACTGGTTGATGCCGAAATCAAAATTGAGGGCGAAAGTTAATACGAATGCTAAAAGCCAAACCTGAATATTTAAGGTTTTTGAGTAGTTGAATTTTGAACGCTTAAGCTTAAAGGCTATAAGCTTGAAGATTTAACTGATGACAAAAAAATACCGACAAAGTGTCGGTATTTTTATGGCTAGCATTTATTGAAAAGCAATTATCTGAATAAACAGTCTTTATTTTTAGCTTGTTTACCTAAGCCATTCACCGAGTAACTGGCAAACAGACTAAATAGCATGACACCGCACATAATGGCAGCTAGTCGCAGCCAAGGTTGCTCCATGGCTATTCGTAGATCAATATATTGAACAGTGCTTACGCCCCATACCCCGATAGTGCCTAATACCAAGCCGATTTGGATTATTCGGTTTAAAAAGTTGTTTTTAAAAGCCAAAAGTAATGGCATAACCGCACAAGTGATTACTAATGGCATTTGGCCGTAACGCAAAAAATGTGCGCCAAGTAACATGTACGCTAAGGTAATTAATAGTACGCGCCACCACATAGGGATTCTCCGAAAAACTGACAATTGCTTAATGATCTTCTTAAGCAAGGGTGTTGAAAGATGACGCAATATAACCGATTTGCTAATGCAAATTTCTAATCTCTATCACATATTCAATAGAGAATAGTTCTTTAGGTGACAAAGCTTGCTGAAAGCGCTGAAAGTGAGATTTAAGGATTAAATCTAGGCTTGGGATTATGTGGTGATATTGTCATTGTATGGCAAGCACAGATGAAGTTATTAAGGTAATTTAAGCCTCTGAGCTTAATAATGAGTATTGATTTTATGTGTTATTTAGGCAAACGAGAAACTTAAAGAAGGGGTAACGCTAAAGCAGAAGAATTGGTCGGGATAACAGGATTTGAACCTGTGATCTCTTGTCCCCCAGACAAGCGCCTTACCGGACTAGGCCATATCCCGAACGTCATTCTTTAGCTAGATTACCTAGAAGGTATTTGCGCCGCAACAATAAAATGCAAAATTGAATTTAAATGATTAATAAACAGGCATTTGCTTTGTGGCTTTTACATCTTTAGTTATCTTTTGCTTGGAAAATAGGCAATATTTTCTGACGATTAAACCGAGATTGAGTTAAATAGCATCAACCACGGTTCAATGGTTATTTATTGTAAAGCCTTCGACCTTCGCGCATGACCTGAATTAGCTCAGGAGCACTGAGTTTTCGCTTAAGACGTTTTTTGTAGTCGATATCATAAATTCGATATTTTCCATGTCTGCCTAGAACCGTAATCTCATCTTGTTGGTATATTGCAAAGGTGCTGCTATCACCGATATAGACCCAGCTCTTCTCACTGGGTTGTAATAGGTTGTATCCAGAGCTGTAATCGGTGATCGGGTTATTACAATGCAGTGCTTGCCCCATGATTGTCGGTACTACGCCATAGTGGCTAGTACGATAATTTACGGTATCAGAGGTTGTTTTAGGCCAATGCATGACAAAGGGCACTTTGACATTAGCAGGTGAAAGATCCTGATTAACTTCACGAGGATTACTACTGAAAATTTGCCCATGGGTACCGGTGACAATGACTAAGGTTTGATCATCAAGGTTAGTAAGCAGTTGTTGTATTTGCTGATCGATAAAGAATAGCGACTGCCTGTATTGGTTATATAGCACTTTTTCAGCAGGTTTTAAGCTTAGATGGGGCTTAACAGTTTCAATGCCTAAAAAGCCAATTGGGGTGTCATAGTGCTTAGTGGCAGATAAGTTTACCAATGAAAACCACGGTGAGGCTTGCTGAGCTTGCCATTGAATAAATAGCTCAGTATTTTTGATGTCGGTTTGCGCGCTGCCAATATCGCTATGGCTTAGGTGCATATCCATACCGTCAAAAATGGCATGATTGGCTAATTCGTCGGCATTGTCTTGGGGCATAAATACCGCTTGATGATAGCCTTGTTCTGACAATACTTGGGTTAATACTGGCGCAGTATGCTCGAACGCTTTTTTATCACTATAGCTCCCTTGTAAGCCATAAAGTAAGGCAAACATACCGGTATTAAATTGGTTGCCACCACTAAAGTGTTCAGTGAATTGCTTATTTTGCAGCTGATACTGGCTGAAAAACGGCATTGTTGCCGAGTTCACCATATCAGCTCTTAAACCGTCAACCGAGACGATTAGGATATTTTGTTGTTTTTGCGCTTTGCATTGCAGCGCAGCTATTGGGTAATTCAGTTGTTTTGATTTTGTTTGATAGGTCTTATCTGGCGCAGTGGAGCCTTCAATACCATGACTTTCCATAAATGAACGTGCCGTTGCCGGATAAGACAATGGCATGGTGTCATCAAAACGGGTAATTTGAGTGACATCATTAGCATCTGCCCAAATATGGATAACATGACTACTGACAAAACAAATACCGATAAAGGCTATGACTTTATTACCTAACTGCTTTTTCTCTATTTTTTCAATTCGTTTCCACAGAAAATTCGCGGCTGTGAGCTCAATTAAAATAATGCCGATAGGAGTAGCAATATAAGAGGTGTTACCTAATAGGGCATTGAGATCTGACCAGGCTAAGTCAAAAGCGAATGGACTTAAGTGAATACCATAATCATCAAATATTACGGTGTCATAAAGTAAAATACATAAGCCGAGGGTTGCGATTAAGGCAGCATAACCCCGTAGGATTTTTGAATAAGGTAGTAATAATGTGGCAGGAAAAAGAAAAACGACGTAAACAATAAAAGCCAAAAAGCTAAAATGACCAATACTGCTAATGGCTAAGTAACCCCAACCTATGAGGGTTTCAGGGTAACCCACACTACTGAGGTATCGCGTTCCCACAATAATGGCTAACAAGCCATTAAAGAAGGCAAACCAGTGGCCCCAGTTAACAAGACGTGACACTTTGTCACGGGTCATTTGTTTTTTGCGCTCAACCATGCGGTATCGTTTTCCTAATTCGTATTAATCAAAAATAACAGGATAATTGATTAATTTAAATGCCTTTTAATGATACTTAACTGGTTTTTACAGATTGAGCCAAGGCTTTAGCGAATTGCTCTGCTACTGCTTGACGAGATTCACTGGGTACCTTGTTTTCCAATAAGTGAGAAACGCAGTTACCTAGCACCATCAAGCTTAAATCTGTAGGCGCTTGATGCTTATTCAGCACTGCTAATAGCTCAGAAATTAATGCTTCAACTTGGGTGTTGGTGTATTTAGATTGGATAGCCATATTCGAAATCGTTCAAAAAGTAATGAATTAGCACGTGATTATATCGGATTTAAAGCTGATACGCTGCAAGTTTCTGTTGCTGGGTGTTAGTGATTATGGGGTTTATAGCTGGTGTTTTCTAAAGCGGACAGAACATCAGTTTAACCCTTGGATCTCAGGAGATGCATTTGACGTAATTTGACGGTTTTATTTTTAGATTTTTGAACACGGTCTGTTATGATATCTACCGCTATTTCGCTTCCATCACAAAGATCAGTTAGGGCTTATGAGCATTAATATCGAACAAGCAATTATCCATGAAATTTCTCAAGATAGTCAGGGGCAACTAAGTTGTCGTTTAAGACCTCAGCCACTATTAAATAGCAGCGCCGTAGAAGCGATGTTAGAAGAATTACACCAAACCTATACCGGTAAAGCGGGTAAAGGTTTTGGCTTTTTTGGAACCCACGGCGAAGATGGCGAAGCAAACCCCGCTTTTTCTGATGCATTAAGTGAATACCGCAGTGGTGAATTAGGCTTTGTTGAGTTTAGCAGTGCTGCCAGTAAGCTTTTACAAGAAGAACTCGCTAAATATGATTTTAGCCAAGGCGGTTTTTTATTAATGTCTTGCTATACCAACATGACTAGCGATTATTTGTTTGTCGCCTTGCTTAATGCCAAGCCTTCAATGACGGTACTTGATGATATGGAGTTGTCGCAAAATAATCATCTTGATTTAACTAATGTCCAACTTGCCGCCAGAATTGATTTAACCGAATGGCAAGCAGACAAAGCTTCACGTAAATATATTTCATTTGTCAGAGGCCGCGCGGGCCGAAAAGTGGCAGACTTCTTCCTTGATTTTATGGGCTGTGTTGAAGGGGTAAATACGAAAGCGCAAAATAAAACCCTTATGCATGCAGTTGAAGATTTCGTAGCTAGCAGCGAATTAACCAAAGATGAACGTCAACAGTGCCGCGACAAGGTATTCGAGTATTGTTCAGAAAGAGCTGATGAAGGCGCTGATATTGAAGTCAAAGATTTAGCGGATGAACTTGCCGACTCTGGTATGGATTCGTTTTATGACTTTGCCTGCGGTGGATCTTATGAACTTGATGAAGAGTTTCCAGCAGATAAGGCCAGTTTACGTACCTTGAAGAAGTTTTCAGGTACCGGTGGCGGGGTAACATTAAGTTTTGATGGCGGCCATTTAGGTGAGCGAGTTATCTATGATCCTATTTCGGACACGATTTTGATTAAAGGCGTGCCTGCAAATTTAAAAGATCAATTAGACCGTCGCCTAAAAGGTGAATAAAGCAACGATTTACAATTAAAGTGTCCAAATGGGCACTTTTTTTTGCACTTAATTTAAAGATTTAACGATTTCAGCACATTATTTAGGGGATTTGGCTATTTTTACATTTTTATCATGGCAATGTGTGTTCTTTTTAGTACACTAGCCAGCAAACTTAACCTATTGTCAGTGGACGAGAAATCGACCACATTGGGGGATACATGATTACTGCCTATGTTTATGAAAATCGCAAGTTAACTGTTCACGAATTAAATGTTCGAGACAGTATTCCCGATCGAACATTGTGGTTAGATATGTTTAAACCCAATGATGATGAAAGGGAATGGCTAAGTCGGTTTTCGGTAGAAGAAGTACCCGAAGAAGAAGACATCAATGAGATTGAAGCATCAGCTCGTTTTTTCCAAAGTAAAGATGGCTTACACATCAATTCATTATTCCCCCAACGTGTAGGATCAGACGTTAGAGGCATTAACGTTTCTTTCAATTTACGTAAGGATTTTTTGCTGACGATACGTGAAGAGGATATCGGTTTAATTCGCTTGCTGCGTAACTACTTGCGCTTAGGCCGCTTAGATGTCAGCTCTCCTCAGGGGTTAATGCTGGAACTTTTCACCCTTAAAGTCGATTACCTGTCTGATTTAATTGAAGATGTATATTCAGTGCTTGAAAGTGTCGGCGAGCAAGTGTTCGAAGACCAAGAATTAGATGATGTGTTTAAACTCATTACCTTACAAGAAGATTCAAATGGTAAAATTCGCTTAAGTTTGCTCGATACTCAGCGGTCTTTACGTTATATCCAACGTTATTATCGCGAACATTTATCTGAAGAAAATATTAAAGATTTGCGTGAAATGCTATCTGATATTGAGTCATTGATGCCCCACAGCCAATTTATTTTTGATAAGTTAAACTTTTTGCTGGATGCGGCGATGGGCTTTAGTGGTATACAACAGACTAAAATTATTAAGATATTTTCGGTTGCAGCAGTAGTGTTTTTACCGCCAACGGTTATTGCCAGTAGTTATGGAATGAACTTTACCAATATGCCTGAACTAGATTGGCGTTTTGGTTATCCCATGGCCATAGGAATGATGCTCGCGAGCGCCGCAGGTACGTATTTCTTCTTTAAACGTAAAGGCTGGCTATAGCGCTTTTATAAAGCTGATGACTTTAAAGCCATTAACGCAACCGTTAATGGCTTTTTTTGTTGGGTCGATGCTGATGTTAAAACGCAAACTTAGCTATTCGATTATGCATTGCCAATGGCATAACTTATGTTTTCTCTTGGGCTTAGGTACTTGAAGATTTTTTCGGGTAATGCAGAAGCTGGCAAACAGCGCACAATGCTGATGTCTTCTTTTTCTAAATCAATAATTGGTGCTTGCTCTTTTGGTACGATAGGGTCGTAGAGCATAATTTGCGGAAATAATATCTTGTTTAAATTTACTGACATTACCATGCCAAATTGACCACTTGAAAGCTCGATGAGGCTGCCCGGTGGATAAACACCGATAGTTTTGATGAGCTTACCAACGTACTCAGGGTTAAGTTTACTTTTATAATTTTTGTAAAGTAGCCCCAAAGAAGCATAAGGGGTTTTAGGTTTTGATAACTTAGTACCGTTACACAAGTTATCGTACTCATTAATAACACTTATTAGTTGCGAGTATTTGTCTAACTGATCGCCTTTTAGGCCTTTGGGGTAGCCAGAGCCGTCAAGGTACTCATGATGATTAGTAATCATGGGTTTAGCCTGTTCAGGAAAGCTGTCAGCTAATTTTAAAAAGTTGAGGCTCATCAAAGAATGCTGTTTTAATAAGTTCTTTTCCGGCGTCGTTAGCGGCAATTGTTTGCTCAAAATATTACTGGGGATTTTTAGTTTCCCCAGATCATGAAATAACGCACCAAGGCCTATAAGTTCAATTTCATCACGAGGCCAGTTTAAGTTTTTAGCCAGCATCATACACATTGTCGACACATTGAGTGAATGATGGAAAATGACATCATTGGGCTTTGCATCAGTCATTAAATGCAGCACCAAATCATCAGAACTCAATAGCATATTGGTCATGTCTGTGATCATTTCTTTTGCATCACTGACCGAATTTAAAGGGCGACTGCCAAGCTTTGATACGCTTGAGCGCATCATGGCGATAGAACGCTCAAATTGCTGTTCGGTTTTTTTCAAATTGCGGCGTAACTTTTTTTGGGCATCGATTTGAATCTGTTTGTATGATTCCATTTTAGCTTTAATCTGTTTTAGCTCCTCAGGATCAACCACTGTACTAGCGTTTTTATTCGCTGAGGGTTTTAAGTCAATTAACCCTAAATCACTGCGCTCGGCGTCATAATAAATATCGTTAATATTGAGGCTTTTAAGTAATTCAATTTGTGACTGGGATTTTAGTTTGAAATTACTAAATAAAAATGGGTGATCTTTCCATGAAATAGGTAGCCGAATGAAATGACCTACCTGAAGCTGATTAATTGAAATTTTTATGTTTTTGTTCATAGATTAAAAGAGTATCACCTGATTTATTGTTTTATTTATAGCGGTTATGTGGATGCACTTTGCAGTGCAAAACATTCCGTGGCAGCATAATATCATTACAATATTAAAAAGTGCCTATAGATTATGGATTTTATTGACGTTATCCCCAATGCTATTAGTGATGATTTGTGCGACAGGTTACGAAATGCTTTTGATAATCACTCTGGAGTGACTGAAGGAAAGACAGGACAGGGTGTCGATAGGAATAAAAAACGCAGTTTAGATTTAACCTTAGACTTGCACAATAACTTAACCCAGCTTAAAAATGAGTTATTACAGTTAACATTAACCCATGCGGCAAACTATTTCAGCCAGTACCCTATGGCACTCATGGGTGCGGTATCTGTCACCATCGCCAATGATAAAGGTGAAGCTGTTACGCTAAATCCTGATAACTTTTCTGACCTAGGGGCGAATAAAGCCAAAGCGATAACGCAATATTTATACCGCAGTGGTACGGTTAATGTGCAAAAATATCAGCAAAGTTTAGGTGGTTACCCTCATTGGCATTCAGAACACTTTCCGCAGTCTGGTTCCCATGAAGCCTTGCATAGGGTATTACTTTATATGTATTACCTTAATGATGTTGAGCAAGGCGGTGAAACTGAGTTTTATTATCAAAATAAAGTCATTAAGCCTACAAAAGGTACTATGGTGATTGCCCCCGCAGGCTTTACCCACACCCATAGGGGCAATATCCCTATCAGTGATGATAAATATATTGCCACCTCATGGATAATGTTCAATCGCGCTGAGCAACTTTATACCGCGCAAGCGAAGTGATGCTCATTGATTGGGGATCTTAATAGTGAATTTTGCCCCTTGTAACTGACTTTCTGTAATTGATAAGGTGCCGTGATAACTGCTGACAATTTCATGACACACTGCAAGTCCAATGCCTTGACCGGGGGATTGGGTGTCAGCGCGCACACCACGCTGAATGATGCGCGTTTTGAGTGCATCTTCAACGCCAGGGCCATCATCCTCTACGATTAACACAGTGCTGCCATCGTCATCAATAAAGGCTGTAACCTTGACCTGACTGATACACAATCTAAAGGCATTTTCCATTAAATTACCGCACAGTTCCATCAAATCACCTTTATTGACTGGAAAGCTAATATCAGAATTAATATCACTACTAAACTGCACTGACTTTTCATGATAAATCTTGAATAACATTTGTGATAACTGCTCAACCATGGGTAACACGGGCGTTTGCTCCTGTATTAGTCCTTGTCGGCCCACTAAGGCTCTTTTGAGTTGATATTTTACGAGTTGATCCATTTGTCCTACTTGCTGCATGATTTTTTCGCTCGCATCAGCCTTACTTAACTGCTGGTCGTCAGTAATGGCGTGAACCGCAGCTAAGCGGGTTTTTAGACTGTGGGCTAAATCATTCATGGCATTTTGATAGCGAGTTTGCTGTTCGCTAGATTGGACTAATAATTGATTTAACGCTTGAGTAACGCCTTTTAATTCTTGTGGGTAATCACTTGATAGTGTTTGTTTTTTTCCCTTAGTGATTGCTTGTAGTTCTTGTTTAAGGGTTATCATTGGATGCATGCCCCAATAGGCTGCACTGATCAGTAGTATGAAGGCTAAACCTAGTACAACGGCCAGTCGCAGATAAGTTAACCGTTTAAAGCGTTTGAAGTCTCTTTCAACGGTTTTTGCATCTTTGAGCACTATCATGTTGTATTGCTGTTGATTCAATTCAACCGGTAATTGATAGGCAAAATAAGACTTATTATTTGCCGTGGTCAGATAATAGGGCGGGGATGTATCGGCAATGGTTTTAAATCGGCTACAAATGTCATTGATGCCGTTTTCTTTTGCCAGTGTAGAGGTCCAAATTTGGCGATAATTATCCCCACAACTGGCCATAATATAGCGTTTCTGCCTATTATTTTCTTGCAGCCAATTGTTATTTTTCGGAATTAAGTCGTGCTCTCTTAATTCGGCTGCAATTTGAGGCATTTCAGCGATTAGTTGCGAAGTTTCGACATTGTAGCTATTTTGGGCGTGTAAAATGGTCAATGACCAAGCTAGGGCAAAACCAACAAGTGCAATAATCGCTAAGGATGTGATTAACATCCTCGTGAGCAGACGCTTTTTGGGTTTAAATCTTAGCTGCATGGTAAGTTAAATTTATATCCTTGACCGCGTATTGTTGCGATGGGGTTTTCAATAGTGCCTTTAGTCAATTTTTTTCTGATACGGCTTACCATTACCTCGATAGTATTAGGGTCACCTTCTTTATCACCATAAATCACATCAAGTAAGCGTTGCTTGGCAACGACTTCATGGCAATGACGCATTAAATATTCCAAAATTAAATATTCAAAGGCGGTGACTTCCATTGGCTCATCATTTAATGAGACTTGTTTAGCGGCTAAATCAAGCTGCAGAGCACCTGAGCTGATGGTCGATTTAACAAAGCCTGCACTACGGCGCACAAGAGCGTCGAGGCGAGCGACTAACTCTTCTTTTTGAAATGGTTTTACCAGGTAGTCATCTGCACCGGCATTAAGGCCTTCTACTTTATCTTGCCAGTTAACTCTCGCGGTTAAGATGAGAATAGGAGCTTTGACGCCTGCATTTCGAATTTCAGAAATCAATGTCATGCCATCTTTATCGGGCAGGCCAAGGTCAACGATGGCAATATCAATAGGGTAGTTAGTTGCTTGATAAAAGCCTTCTTTAGCCGTCAAAGCCACTTGGACTTGATTGCCTAATTCAGATAACTGCACATTTAGATGGTGCGATAAAATCGGATCGTCTTCGATTACCAAAATTCTCATAGGAAATACTCTTACATTGTTAATCGTTAGATATTATCAGCCTAATACTTAACTGTAGCTGACACAGAGGCATTTTATTTTGAATTGTTAACCTCTAGTTCAACAGGTGCGTGGATATTAATGACATTGCAATGGTAATAGCGACGCCAAGGAAAATAATACCGGTAATGATATTAATTATATTATTGCCTTTAGCCATTTTGTGTTGAATGTTGGGGTTGGTTAATATGATGGCGAGAAAGCAAAACCAAATGATAGATAAGCCAAATAATAAGCTAGCTGACGCAAATTTCGTTTCTATAGTGACCTGTGGTGTCACCAGTACGGTAAAAATGGTGATAAAGAATATTAACGCTTTAGGGTTAAGCAAATTAGTATAAAGGCCAATTTGAAAGCCTTTTAAAGCAGACATAGTGCCTTGGTGAGGGAGACGGCCATTGATTTCAGTTTCATCAGATGATGCTTGAGTTTGTGTATATGCCCGATATGAGGCCGCTAAAGCGCCATAACCCATCCATGCCAAGTAACTCACCCCAATAATTTGCACCACTATGTAAGCCATTGCAGATTGCTGGATCATGATGCTTATCCCTAAAAGTGATAGCAAACTGTGCACCAATATCGCGGCACTTATTCCTACCGCGCACATGATTGCAGTGCTGCGAGTTTGTTGTGTGGCTGTTTTTACAATAATAGCGAAATCAGGCCCTGGGCTAATTAATGCTAAAGAGTGAATAACGGCAAGGGTTGAAAGCAGGGTAAAATCCATTTTAATCTCATGAGTTAAGCATCTGATTAGTTAGGTTATAACACAAATAAAAAAGGCGCCATAATATGGCGCCTAAATATTTAATGCTAATGTATTTTACGCTTTGACGTTTTTAACTTGATCTTCAAAGCTCGCACTTACTTTACCCGCTTGTGAATCATTGAATACAGCTTCATTGAACTCACCTTCAGATTTGGCAATGACGATAGTTGCGACTGAGTCACCCGTTACGTTAACCGCGGTACGGATCATATCAAGTAGACGATCAACACCGATAATCAATGCAATACCTTCTACAGGAAGGCCGACTTGGTTGAGCACCATGGCGAGCATGATTAAGCCAACGCCAGGAACGCCAGCAGTACCAATGGATGCCAATGTCGCAGTAACAACCACTGTTACATAATCCATTAGGCTCAGTTCAATACCAAATACTTGGGCAATAAATACCGTTGCCACACCTTGCATAATAGCGGTGCCATCCATATTGATGGTAGCGCCTAGGGGTAAGGTGAATGAAGCGACTTTATTATCAGCACCTAAACGGTGTTCACACGTCTCGATGGTAACAGGTAAGGTTGCATTTGAACTTGCAGTACTGAAAGCAAATAATTGCACATCACGGATTTTACGTAAGAACATTAATGGGCTTAAACCTGAGAATGCCTTGAGTAACGTAGGGTAAACAACCAGTGCTTGCAGAAGTAATACAAAAATTACTAAGAAGAAGTATTGAACTACGCTACCGAATGTTTCTAAACCTAGGGTCAAGCTTAGTTTTGCCATCAGCGCAAATACACCATAAGGCGCAAGTTGCATGATTAAAGTAACCACGCGCATGATGACTTCATTTAAATCATTGAATAATGCCGATACACGTGCGCCGCGCTCGCCAATGTGTGAAATTGCAAAACCAAAGATGACTGCAAAAATAATGATTTGCAGCATGTTGCCTTGGCTCATGGCTTCAATTGGGTTTGTTGGTACGATATTAATCACGACTTCAGCAAGGCTAGGGGCATCTTTAGCGCTGAACTCCATCGCAGAGGTTGCCAGTGATGCGTTACCAGGGTGAACGAGAATGGCCATTGAAATTGCGACCGTTAAAGCAATCGCGGTGGTGAACATGTAAAACGCAATGGTTTTACCACCAAGTCGGCCTAATTTGGACGGGTCACTCAATGAACAGGTACCACAAACCAGTGATACGAACACTAGCGGAACCACTAACATTTTTAAACTTGAAATGAAGATGGTTCCAACAACGTGCAAGATACCTTCAGTAATATAATCTTTTACGAATAAACTATCGGGGAACACATTTCTTAGAATTAATCCAAGAATAATACCCGCTGCCATACCTATTAGTATTTTGCTTGTTAAACCAAGCTTACTTTTATTAATCAAAACTACATCCTTCCCATCATTTTTATAAGTATATTTTTTACATTTTTAAGCCTATCAGGAAACGAAATCTTATGAAACGGGGTAAAAGTTAAAGTTTTTGAGGATAAATGTGGAAAAAAACAGTAGAGTAAAGAGAAAGTTGCAATATTTTTGTTTGATATCGCTTACTAAGTAACTATTATAATTCATAAGTACGAGTTTAATGTAACAGGGAGACTGACAATGAGGTCAGCACAAAGACTATTTTTAGCGCTTTTAAGTTCAATATTTCTATTTGCTTGTAGTGGTGGTGGAAGCATTTCCGATGATGGTAATGGAGGGACGGATCCTGTTCCTGTCACAATTGATGTAAATCTAACGTCTACGGCCAATACCATTTCCAAAGCAGAACCTGCGACTTTAACTGCAACAGTTAAGGATTCAGAAGGAAATGCTATAGAAACACTGGTCACATTTAGTTTAAATAATGATACTTACGGAACTTTTACACCTTTAACTGGTGAAGTGACGACTAATTCTGATGGTGTTGCTACGATTCAATTAAATACTGCCCAAATAGCAACGGGCGCGACTGTTACAGCTACAACTTCAACGGGTGAAAGTGCAACTTTAAATGTCACTATGGTTGGTGATGGCGCTGAAGCTGGCGGAAATTTAGTTACCGCAGTACTTGTAGATGACTCTGGAGCTACTATCAGTCAAATTAGTGCTGCTGTTTCAGGTGTTGTAAAGGTCACTTACACGGACTCCGATGGTAATGGATTAGAGAGCAAGGTGGTTTCATTCACCTCTGATTATGGCGTGTTTACTCCCACATCAGGTACAGCTTTAACTGATTCTTCTGGTGTAGCAAGCATTGCTATATCTGCAGGGTCAATTGCTGGTTCTTCTGAGATATTAATAATAGTTGAAGAAAATGAAACAGTTATTGGGTTTACAACATTAGGCGATGAAGTAGAAATTAAGCCTATTGACTCTTACACTCTAGAAATTGTTGTTAACGATACTCTTGGTAATGAAAATAGAGATATTTCTCAGTCAAAACCTGGCGTAGTCGTTGCGACTTTACTTAAAGATAACTTACCGGCGGCTTTTGAAACAATTACCTTTACTTTAGAGGGGGAAGGAGTATTAAACCCTACGACTGGTACCGCGCTAACTGATAACAATGGTGAAGCTATTATTGCTCTTAATACTGGTAACTCTGCAGGAGCTGGAACTGTTACTGCTCAATTTAATTTAGACAGTGATTCTATCTCAGAAGACTTCAATGTAAATGTAGCTGGTGATGCTCCAGGTGGAGATGGTGAAGCTAATGAGTTAAGGATTAGTTTGCAGGACGCTCAATCAGGGGCTATCACAACTAATGTTTCCCAGTCTAATCCAGGTAAAGTAGTTGTAAACCTAGTTGATAAAGATGGCTTACCTTTAACGGGTAAAGTGATTACATTCAGCAGTACTTTAGGTAGTTTTCTACCCACTAACGGCACAGCTTTAACGGACTCTTCAACAGGTGAAGCATTTATCACATTAACAGCTGGCACCATTGAAGGTGCTGGTGAAGTGACCGCAACTTACGGTGATACCTCTGCTGTTGTTGGTTTTGTGACTGCTGGTGATGATATTGACCCAGTAGAAGCTAGCCCTGCAATAGCGTTCGAATTATATGATTGTAATGATGCGACTACATGGGATAAAAACCTTAAGAATTTTGAAGTTTGTACTGTTACTGACAATATAACTAACGACAGACCAGGTATCCTAGGCGCTACAATCACCCGCTCGGGCAGCACCCAGGTTTTAGAGCAAGTTTTAGTAACAGCTGGTACAACAATTGGTGCAATCAGTCCTAATTCTGGCACTGCTATTACTAACAGTGATGGTAAAGCTATACTA
Source organism: Shewanella sp. 10N.286.52.B9 (assembly GCF_002873635.1). Lineage (NCBI taxonomy): Bacteria > Pseudomonadati > Pseudomonadota > Gammaproteobacteria > Alteromonadales > Shewanellaceae > Shewanella > Shewanella sp. 10N.286.52.B9. The sequence continues at coordinate 24,268 of NZ_MCTY01000173.1, read as the reverse complement.
GATTTATATTCAAATGGTGATGTGGGCGCAGGTGAAGTGTCACTTAAAGTACAAGATGTGACAGCCACAAAAGCATTTGAAATAGGCCGTGTTGATATTAGTCTCGAAATTGAGACTGCGGCTGGCTCAGATGTTATTCCTGCTGGTGGTTCGACTATCGTTACTGTTACGGTCTTCAATCCCGATGGATCGTTATCTACAGGTCAACCATTTTCATTAGAGTTCACTTCAGAATGCGTTGCAGCAGGTAAAGCTGTTATTGATACTCCTGTGGTGACTAATGGTGGTAAGGGTTATGCTACTTATCGGTCAACGGGGTGTGAAGGTGATGACACAATTACCGTTTCTGCTATCACTGGTGGTAGTGCTGTTACAGCTTCTACAGCTATAAGTATTGACACTATTACTGTCGGCGCAATTGAATATGTGTCAGCGACACCGACGCAACTTGCTTTACGTGGCACTGGTGGTATTTCACAAGTTGGTTCTAGAAGTGAAACCTCTGTAGTGTCATTTAGGGTTATTAATGAAATAGGACAAGCGGCAGCGTCAGAGCGTGTTTGTTTTGAGCTGAGTACTGAATTAGGTGGCATGACATTAAGCCCTTCTCCTTTAGCTCAAGACTATGATGTATGTAGCAATATGCCTAAAGCAGGTGATGCTGAGTATCCTAGTGATATAACGTCACCTAATAAATATGCAGTCGCTTATACTGATGCTAATGGTGATGTTCAGGTTACTGTGCATTCTGGAGATGTACCAACAGCAGTTAAAGTATTTGCTTTATGGGATGGCAGTACCGAGTCAGGTCATAATGCGATAGTTTCAAATATTTCAGATCAATTAGTCATTTCAACAGGTCTTGCCGATAATAATAGTTTCTCACTATCTGCAACTGTATTAAATGTTGAAGGTTGGGAGCATGATAACGAGAAATCTACGGTAAACATTCTAGCAGCTGATCATTTCAATAACCTTGTTCCTGCTGGCACAGTGATTAATTTCAGAACGGAAGGCGGTGCAATTGATGCGACTTGTGAAACAGGCTTGCAAGATGGTACTGATAAGCCAAATGGTGGCTGTAGTTTAGATTGGCGCAGCCAAGACCCAAGACCATTTTCAGGTACCACGGTTATTTGTCCAAATGGTGGGTTCAATGGTATTACAACGCCACCTTGTACAGGTACAACTGTGGCAGGTTTTGCTGATGGCAGTAACTCGGTTATTGCAGAGCCAAGACCTGGGCGTTCAACTATCCTGGCTTATGCAATTGGTGAAGAAAGTTTTGTTGATTTAAATGGTAATGGATTATTTGATGCAGGTGAGCCATTTACTGATTTAACTGAGGCATTTATTGACCATAACAATGATGGCTTCTATCGCGATCAAAACTCAGCTGGCAATACTCCAGCAGGTGCGATTAATGAGGAATTTATTGATTATAATACCAACAGTTCATTTGACGTTGCTGATGGTTTTTATACTGGCTTATTATGCGCGGCAGGTTCAGAGGCAGCATGTACCGATACTGGTAGTGGTAATTTTAAAGCACAGTTAAACGTGTTTAGAAATATGACAGTTGTTATGTCGGGTTCAACTCCATACGGGCGTTTTGTCGATATTGATGATGCTGGCAATATTACTGATGTTGCAGAAATTGATATTAGAACAGTACTTGATGGTAATGTACCGCCAAACGATATAGGTTTATCGACTAAAACTGTATATCTATTCTTGTCTGATTTAAATAATAATACATTGGCAAGTGGAACCACGATTACGGCAACAACTGAAAACGGTGAATTATCATCTGCTACCAGTTCTTACACGATTGGCAATAACACCTCAATGAGACCATTGTTATTTGCCTTTACTGTGGGCCGTGAGAGTAGCGCTAACCAGAAAACCGATGGTAACTTAACTATCACGGTGCAAACTTTATATGGTGACCCTGTAACGTATACAGTTAACGTTAAAGATAATGGTTAATTGATTAGTATAAACTTTAACAAAAACCGCTCATAGAGCGGTTTTTTTATCTTTGAAAGTGGTTATAACCTCAATAAAAAAGCGCCTAATCAGGCGCTTTTTTATTGTTCTTAAGTTTATGACTTATTTCTGAAATTGATAAACACTGCCAAGTTTTAATATTTGAGTCAGCTCATCTAAGGCTGTTCGTGACTCAATAATTAGCTGAGGGTCTGCTAAGTCGGCTACGACTAGACTGTCACGGTAATGCTTGTCTACCCATAGATTTAAGCGGCTAAATAAAGCGTCATTCATTAAGGTATTTTGATTAACTGCTGAAACTTCCAGTTCGCTCATTGCGACACGTAAACGCAAACAAGCTGGGCCGCCACCATTTTGCATACTTTGTTTTACATCAAAGTATTTAACGTGTTTTATTGGCGTTCCTAACGTGAGCAATTCATTTAAATAAGCATGGACTGCCGGGTTTTCTTGGCAATTTGTTGGGGCGATTATCGCCATTTCACCGTTTGGCAAGGTGATAATTTGCGTGTTAAACAAATAGCTTTTAACGGCGTCATTGATGGACACTTGCGAGGTGGCAACTTTGATAAAGTGCACTTCTGTATTCATCTTATGGCGAATTTCTTCGAATTTTGCATCAGTATTTAAAAATGCTTGTTCATGATAGAACAACACATTTTGGTTACCGACAGAAATAACATCATTATGGAAAACCCCCTGGTCAATCACATCAGGGTTTTGCTGTATGAAAACACAGCTTTCGTCATCGATTTGATGTAACCGCGCTACCGCTTGCGATGCCTCTAATGTTTGCCTTGCTGGATATTTAGTCGGTTTAACTGCATTTGGGTTAGTCGCTTCTTGACCGTAGACAAATAACTCAACCCCAGCATGACCATAATCACCACACAAACGGGTGTGATTAGCTGCGCCTTCATCGCCAAAGCTTGCATGTTCTGGTAAATGTTGATGATGTTTAAAAAAACGTTCGTCTTTAAATGTGGCCTTTAAAATATTCGCCGTAGTTATCGGTTCTATACTACGGTGTAACTTATCTACCAAATTTGCTGGCGTAAAATGAACCTTGCCATCTCGACTGTCTGCACTGGGTGACACAGTTGCAGCATTAGCGGTCCACATAGATGAAGCACTACAGCAGGCATTGAGTAATGCAGGAGCTTGCTTGGCGGCTTGTGTTAACACTTCAGCGTCAGAGCCAGCAAAACCCATACGGCGTAGCGAATAAAGGTCTGGACGCTCTTGAGGGGCTAATACACCTTGAATCATGCCAAGATCTGCGAGTGACTTTGCTTTTTGAAGCCCTTGCTTAGCGGCAGCCTTAGGGTTTGATGCTTGGGCCGCGTTACTGTATGAAGCAACGTTACCAAAAGATAGCCCTGCATAGTTGTGCGTTGGCCCGACTAGACCATCGAAGTTCGCTTCAAAGTGCTTCATTTATTTTCCTTAATAGTCATTCTTATTGTTATTTAAATAGGTTTTTTACGATTTAATTTTGTGAAATTACCGTCAGTATACTGATGATATAAGGGTTAACAAGCGGTGACTCGGGTCGCAAATATTGAAAAAGTGACTAAACATGCACAAGTTTTACTTGCTAGACCCTAAATAATGAAATATTACTTTTTATTAACGCAATATTATTTTTTCTCCTTTTTTATAATTGATTAAAAAATGGCTCGCTGGACACATATTAGAGGTATTTACTTGAAACATTCGTCTCAACACTCTATATATGGAACCAATTTATATCTGTTAGAGACTTTTTGGCGCAAATTAAACTATGGGTAAATCACTAGTTATTGTCGAATCGCCGGCCAAAGCCAAGACTATTAATAAGTACCTTGGTAAAGAATTCATCGTTAAATCGAGTGTAGGTCACATCCGTGATTTGCCTACATCATCATCGCCAGACAGCACGGTTGCGACTAAAACGCCGGCTGAAGTTAGAAAAATGGCGCCTGAAGAAAAAGCTAAATACAAACTCGCGCGGGATAAACGTGCTTTAGTTGCCCGTATGGGGATTAACCCAGAAAAAGGCTGGGCGGCTAAGTATCAAATCCTACCAGGTAAAGAAAAAGTCGTTAAAGAGCTGCAAGCATTAGCTGAAACTGCTGACCACATCTATCTCGCAACCGATTTGGATAGAGAGGGTGAGGCAATTGCATGGCATTTGCAGGAAATTATTGGTGGTGAGGAATCTCGTTATCAGCGTGTTGTGTTCAACGAAATTACCAAAACAGCCATTCAAGATGCATTTAGCAAACCATCTGTACTTGATACCAACATGGTTAACGCACAACAAGCGCGTCGCTTTTTAGACCGAGTTGTGGGTTTCATGGTGTCGCCATTACTTTGGAAAAAAGTAGCTCGCGGTTTATCTGCAGGCCGTGTTCAATCGGTAGCAGTTAGACTGGTAGTTGAGCGTGAAGGTGAGATTAAGGCATTCGTCCCTGAAGAATTTTGGGATGTGCATGCTGATTTAGCAACTTCGCAAGCTCAAAAGCTAAAAATGCAAGTGGCAAAATATCAGTCGGCGGCCTTTAGTCCAATTAATGAAGCTCAAGCTCAAGTAGCGTTAGATGCGTTAAAAGATTCAAAGTTTGTGGTTACCGGTCGTGATGATAAAGCGACATCAAGTAAACCATCAGCGCCTTATATCACCTCAACATTACAACAAGCAGCGAGTACTCGTCTTGGTTTTGGTGTTAAAAAGACCATGATGATGGCGCAGCGTCTTTATGAAGCAGGGCATATTACCTATATGCGTACCGACTCGACTAATTTAAGTCAAGAAGCGGTAGATGGTGTACGGGAAATGATCGCTTCTGAGTACGGCAACGACTATTTACCAGAAAACCCAATTCGATATGGTAGTAAAGAGGGCGCTCAAGAGGCGCATGAGGCTATCAGACCGTCTAACGTTAAAATCCTATCAGCTACAATGACTGACATGGAAAGAGACGCTCAGCGCCTTTATGAGCTTATTTGGCGCCAATTCGTTGCATGTCAAATGAATCCAGCTAAATATGATGCGACTCGTTTGACTGTGACTGCAGGTGATTACGAACTTAAAGCTAGTGGTCGTACACTGCGCTTTGACGGTTGGACTAAAGTGCAACCGCCAATGGGTAAGAAGAACGAAGAAGACAAGACTTTGCCAGTGGTTAATAAAGGCGATGTGTTAGATCTAAATGAATTGTTACCTAAACAACATTTTACTAAGCCGCCTGCACGTTTTAGTGAAGCGTCATTAGTTAAAGAGCTTGAAAAGCGCGGTATCGGTCGTCCATCAACCTATGCAACGATTATTTCAACTATTCAAGACCGCGGTTATGTAAAAGTAGAAAACCGTCGATTCTTCGCTGAAAAGATGGGTGAAATTGTTAGTGACCGTTTAGTTGAAAGCTTCAGTGACATTATGAACTTTGACTTTACAGCTAGCATGGAGCAAACCCTTGATGATGTCGCTCAAGGTAAACTTGAGTGGAAAAAAGTCCTTGATGGTTTCTATGGCGATTTAACTAAGCAACTTAAACATGCAGAGTTAGATCCGGAAGAAGGCGGCATGCGTCTAAATGAGATGGTGCTGGCTGAAGACATTAAGTGTCCAACCTGTGGTCGCCCAATGGGTATTCGTACCGGCACCACCGGTGTGTTCTTAGGCTGTTCTGGTTATGCTTTACCGCCAAAAGAGCGCTGTAAAACCACCATGAACTTAACACCAGGTGAAGAAGCTGTCAGCGACAATGAAGATGCTGAAACTGATGCACTGCGTGCTAAACATCGTTGTGGTAAATGTGGCACCGCAATGGACAGTTATCTCATCGATGAAGAACGTAAATTACATGTTTGTGGTAATAACCCAACCTGTGAAGGTTACGAAATCGAAGCTGGTCAATTTAAGATTAAAGGTTATGAAGGACCAATCATTGAATGCGATAAGTGCGGCAATGATATGGAACTTAAAAATGGCCGCTTTGGTAAATACTTTGGTTGTACCAACACCGAATGTAAAAATACCCGCAAGTTACTAAAAAGCGGCGAAGCGGCGCCACCTAAAGAAGATCCTATCTTCTTACCTGATTTGAAATGTACTAAGTCTGATGCACATTTTGTATTGCGTGACGGCGCGGCAGGTATTTTCCTTGCAGCAAGTACGTTCCCTAAATCTCGTGAAACACGAGCGCCTTTGGTTGAAGAACTGGTTCATTATCGTGAGCAACTTTGGCCAAAATATCAGTACCTTGCCGATGCGCCAGTTACCGATGATGATGGTAATAAAGCCGCAGTTAAATTTAGTCGTAAAACCAAAGAGCAATATGTTGCTACTGAAGTTGACGGAAAAGCCACTGGTTGGTCATCAAAATTCATTGGTGGCAAATGGGTGAGCGAATCAACTAAGAAAAAGCCAGCTAAGAAAGCGGCGGCCAAAAAGCCAGCAGCGAAAAAAACAGTAAAGAAAAAGGAAGATTAATCTTCTTTCTCTAACAAATTAGCGATTGAAAAAATGGGACCATAGGGTCCCATTTTTATTGCTCAATTTTCATGTTTTTTAATCATCTAAATAAATAGCTATAGGATAATTAGCATTGCTGTTTTGATTATTGGGGGGCGATTATATTTCACTCAATAAAAAAACCTCCGAAGAGGCTTTAAAATCTGTAAATTAAATAAGTTAACCCGTTACCACTTCTTTTTAGGTTGAAACAACATATCAATATCATCACCTTCATTTTTATTCGGTTTTACTGCATCTGGGATCACTTGTTTTTGCTGTGAGTTAATCTCACTGAGTAACTCCTTTGCTTCGTCAACTTTGCGGGAAATAAATGGGTCATCCGGGGTTTTCGCTTTAATCGCTTGCAGTGTCGCTAGCGCCTTCGACACCATTTGCTTAGAAGAGCCAAATTGTTTTAGCGAATTAGACGCTCTTGCTCTTGAAAGCATGGATTCAACATTGATGCGTAACTGGTAACTGTCGATACGACTTTCTGCTTCAGCAAACACCTGCGGCTCTATTTTACCTTTATTATTTTCTGCCCGAACAATGGCTTTTAATTTTTTAAGCATTTGTACTAATTCTAGAATTTGCTTGTCATTGTCAGGTAAACGAAAGTTTTCTATGGCTAAGGCTTGCATTGCATTGTTATTTAAATTGGTTATTTGCGCTTGAATATCAATTTGTCTGCGTTGGTAATCCGCCTGCTGAGGCTGATTTACTAAATAGGAAACCGACACCTGTAGGGCTTCATTGATGCGTTTATATAACACCAAAATAATACTGCTAGGAAAAGAAGCTAAGCCGGTGCTGGAAAGTACTGACTCAGTTTCATCTATGATGGCTCGCTGACGTTTTAATTCCATTCGGCGTTCGGCTTCAGCACGCTCTTTTTGTTGTTGTATCAGACTGATACCAATGATGAGGAGAAAAAGTGCACCTATAAGGATCAGTACCAAAGTAAAGGTCATGTGGTTTCCATTCAATAATAAAATTGGACAGTGGCTTAACTGCCACTTTTATAAATATCTAAGCTGGTATTCTAGCTTATGAAAAAGTGTGTGTCGTAAAAAAGTCTTACATTGTGACGAAAAATTGTGGAAATAGTGACACAGTGGTCAAGATTAGCATTACAGAGCAATAACATGCAAAACTCTCAATGTTGTTATTACTGTTTGCATTAATATTTTAGATGTTCTATAACATTTAGCTATAAGGTTAAAATAATATGTGATTGGCAAGGGTGAAGGTCGTAACATGAAATTACAGCAACTAAGATATATTGCCGAAGTGGTAAAACATAATTTAAATGTCTCGGCTACCGCTGAAGACCTTTATACTTCTCAGCCGGGGATCAGCAAACAAGTACGGATGCTAGAAGATGAGTTAGGGATCCAAATCTTTGGTCGCAGTGGTAAACATCTTACACATGTGACCCCAGCAGGCCAAATGGTCATTGATATTTCTAATGACATTTTGGGTAAAGTTGAAAGCATTAAAAAAGTATCAGAAGAATATACCCAGCCTAACCAAGGCGAGCTGAATATCGCAACTACAGATACTCAGGCCCGTTACGCTTTACCGCAAGTGATTAAGCCTTTTATTAAGCGCTATCCGAAAGTTAACTTACATATGCACCAAGGTACGCCATCGCAAATTAGTGAACAAGCTGCTCGCGGTGATGCCGACTTTGCCATTGCAACTGAAGCTATGCATCTGTATTCAGACTTAATTATGTTGCCTTGTTACCATTGGAACCGTTCTGTGGTGGTGACCAAAGATCATCCGTTGGCCAATCGTAAAACATTAACCATTGAAGATTTAGCTGAATTTCCGTTAGTGACTTATGTGTTTGGCTTTGATAAAGCCTCAGAAATAGAAAAATCATTTAATAAAGCCGAACTTGAGCCCAGAGTGGTATTTAGTGCTACGAGCGCTGACGTGCTAAAAACCTATGTCAGATTAGGCCTAGGTGTGGGTGTTATTGCTTCTATGGCCATTGACCCAATTATTGATAAAGACTTGGTTGCCATTGACGCAAGTCATTTATTTGCCCACAGCACCACTAAAATAGGCTTTAGACGTGGCAGCTTTTTAAGAAGTTACATGTATGACTTTATGTATAACTTCGCCCCGCATCTCACCCGTGATGTGGTAGAAAAAGCGGTTGCGTTACGTGATCAGCAATTGATTGATGAAATGTTTGCAGGCATGACGTTACCTGTTCGCTAGTTTTGAACTTGAAGGGGGCATAAGCTGTGTTCAAACAAAAAAATCTCGCGAATGCGAGATTTTTTATTTGAAGCTGATAGCAAGTTAACGTGATTTAGTCTGGTGCGTAACCATGCACGCCAATCGCTTTATCATCTAAATAGGCGATGTTATCCACCATTTTTAAACGCTGTAAGCTGAACCACTTAACGACCAGTGGGTAAATAGCATGCTCTTGTTCATGTACACGTGCTGCAAGCGTATCAACATCATCTTCTTCATAAACCGGTACTTTAGCCTGCAAAATCACAGGCCCAGCGTCAAGCTGCGGAATAACAAAGTGCACACTGGCGCCATGTTCAGCATCTTTGGCATCTATGGCTCTTTGATGGGTATTTAATCCAGTGTATTTAGGCAATAAAGAAGGATGGATGTTGATCATCTTTCCCAGATATTGGCTAACAAATTCATCAGATAAAATCCGCATAAAGCCAGCAAGTACAATTAAGTCAGGTTGATATTTCTCGATGGCTTGCTTCAGGCGTTGATCATATTGGACTCGAGTTTCATCTTTGCGTGCAATAACGCAGCTAGTATCAATTTCACTCTGATGCGCACGGATTAATCCATAGGCATCAGGCTTGTTACTAATTACGCCGACTACCTCAGCACTGACATTGTCATCGCAACCATCAATAATGGCTTGTAAATTACTACCATTACCAGAGATGAGTACTAGAACACGACAGCAATCAGTCATCTAGTTAATCTCCACTTGCTCTTCGTCACCTTGGCGAGTAGCAATTTCACCGATTAACCAAGCGTTTTCACCTTCAGCTTGTAGCAAGGTTAATGCGGCATCAACTTGCTCTGCTGGTAAGGCGATTATCATGCCTACACCGCAGTTAAAGGTGCGGTACATTTCAAATTGTTCAATGTTGCCGTTTTCCATTAACCAATCGAAAACCACAGGCCACTGCCAAGAATCACCTTTGACAACTGCTTTGCAATCGTTTGGCAGTACACGAGGAATATTTTCCCAGAAGCCACCGCCAGTGATATGAGCCATGGCATGCACTTCTGTTTGTTCAAGCAGCTTTAAAAGCGGCTTAACATAAATTCTTGTTGGTTCTAACAGATGATCGATTAGCGGCTTACCGGCTAAATCTTGCTTAGGATCCGCTTTGCTTACTTCAAGTACTTTACGAATTAAAGAATAACCATTTGAATGAGGACCAGTAGAACCTAGTGCAATTAACGCATCGCCAGATTTTACTTTAGTACCATCGATAAGGTTTTCTTTTTCAGCAACACCTACACAAAAGCCTGCTAAGTCGTAATCTTCACCTTCGTACATGCCTGGCATCTCAGCGGTTTCGCCGCCAATTAAGGCACAACCAGACTGAAAACAGCCTTCTGCAATGCCATTAACAACTGAAGTTGCTGTTTCGACATCAAGCTTGCCTGTTGCGTAGTAATCAAGGAAGAATAAAGGCTCTGCACCAGATACGATTAGGTCATTAACACACATAGCAACTAAATCAACACCGACAGTGTCATGCTTTTTGTAATCAATGGCTAAACGCAGTTTTGTACCAACACCGTCAGTACCAGAAACTAATACAGGGTGTTTATATTTAGTTGGTAGCTCGCATAGCGCGCCAAAACCACCTAAATTGCCCATAACTTCAGGACGATGAGTGCGTTTTACTGCAGTTTTAATGTTATCTACTAATGCATTACCAGCATCGATATCAACGCCAGCGTCTTTGTAACTAAGTGGTGTAGGAGTAGTCACGGAGGATCCTCTAGGGTACATCGTTTTATGGGATTTTATGCGGCGATATTCTAACAGCTTGTGATCGTCGTCGAAAGCCATCATTTGGATTTATGCGCCCATGAAAACAGTTTTCTGTAATAGTTTTATTGTTTTAGCGTGAGATTGTTTGCAAATATGAAACTTTATGTTTTCTAATGAGGATAAATAAACTAAGATTTGAAGAATTTGCGAAAAATATCTCATCAATAGGAGTGCAAAAATGAAAGTCGTTGAAGTTAAACACCCGCTAATCCGCCATAAAGTGGGTTTAATGCGTGAAGCTGATATTAGTACTAAAAGATTTCGTGAGCTTGCTACTGAAGTCGGTAGTTTATTAACTTATGAAGCCACTTCTGATTTTGAAACTGAAAAAGTAACCATCCCTGGCTGGAACGGCCCTGTTGAAATTGAGCAAATAAAAGGTAAAAAGGTGACAGTGGTACCTATTCTGCGTGCTGGTCTTGGCATGATGGATGGTGTCTTAGAGCATATGCCTAGCGCTAAAATTTCAGTTGTGGGTATTTACCGTGATGAAGAAACACTTGAGCCAGTGCCATATTTTGACAAGTTAGTCAGTAATGTTGATGAGCGTGTTGCCATTGTGGTTGACCCAATGCTTGCTACTGGTGGCTCAATGATTGCGACTATCGATTTACTAAAAAGCCGTGGCTGTGTGTCTATTAAAGCATTAGTGCTTGTGGCGGCCCCTGAAGGTATTAAAGCACTAGAAGCTGCCCATCCTGATATTGAATTATACACTGCCGCTATTGATGACTGCCTAAATGAGCAAGGTTATATTTTACCTGGTTTAGGTGATGCTGGTGATAAGATATTTGGTACTAAGTAACTAACATCTGTTACTAACATTGTTAAGCAATAAAAAGGGAGCCAATTGGCTCCCTTTTTATTGCTTATTTTATTAACTACAAAACCATCGCAGCAATCCAACCAAATGCGATTAACGGAATGTTGTAATGAATAAAGGTTGGGATAACACTGTCACGAATATGATCGTGCTGGCCATCAGCATTCAAGCCTGCTGTTGGGCCTAAGGTTGAGTCCGATGCAGGAGAGCCCGCATCACCTAATGCAGCGGCTGTGCCCACCAAGGCGATTGTAGCCGCCACTGAAAAGCCAAATGTCATTGCTAATGGAACATAAATCGTAGCAATAATTGGGATGGTAGAGAAAGAAGAGCCAATCCCCATGGTAATTAATAAGCCGACAACAAGCATCAATAGTGCGGCAAGCGCTTTATTATCGCCAATGATGTCGCCTAATGAAGTCACTAGGGTGCTGACTTCACCTGTTGATTTTACCACAGCAGCAAAACCTGCAGCTGCAATCATGATGAAGCCGATATTGGCCATCATTAGCACGCCTTGGTTAAACATATCTTGCCTCACATCCGCTTTGATAATGCCTGAGAAGCGGAAAATGAGAAAGCCCGTCAAGGCGCCAAAAATCATTGAATCAGTTTGTAGCTGCACCACTAAGGTTGCAAAAATGGCGAACAAAGAAATAACGATAGTTTTTTTGTTGATACTCACTGTTTTTTCAGTGGACTCGACATCTTTAATTTCATACTGACGTGGTTTACGGTAAGTGATAAATACCGCTATTAATAAGCCAGTGATCATTCCAAGAGCGGGTAGCATCATTGCCATTGGAATTTGCTCTTTAACAGCGCCAAGGCCGTTATTGTTTAAATTAGCTAACAAGATGTCATTTAAGAAAATACCACCAAAACCAATGGGTAAAATCATGTAGGTGGTTACTAAGCCAAAAGTGATGATACAAGCCACTAAGCGGCGATCAATGTTGAGCTTACTTAATACATGTAATAGTGGCGGAATTAAAATGGGAATAAAGGCGATATGAATAGGCAAAATATTTTGCGAGCTAATGGCCATGATTAATATTGACGCTAAGATCAACCAACGAACCACTAAGGTATTGGTGCTGTTTGGTTCTTTTCCCACTTTTTTAATGATGTTGTGGGAAATGAGCGTGGTTAAACCTGAGTGTGATAGCGCAGCAGCAAAGGCACCTAAAAGTGCATAACTTAACGCAATTTGCGCTCCGCCACCGAGACCATTATTAAAAGCTGTGATGGTTTGATGTATATCTAATCCACCAAATAGGCCAGCCGCGAGGGCACTAATGGTGAGCGCGATGACAACATTCACACGCATAAGACTTAATGCGAGCATTAAGGTGACAGCAATTACGACGGCATTCATATTAATTAATTCTTATTGAGTTGTGTTTTAGATAATTATTCTGAGCTTATTCTTATCTGTATAGGTATACATGTCCAGTTTATCTCTAACGAGTTTAAATGTTTTGCCTGCTTGTGATTGGGGTTTATGATTCTTGTAACAAGGCTTGTGAGGATGTTATTTTTATTCTTCATGTCACAGAATCTTTTTAATATGGAGCATTTATCAGCAGCTGAAATATTTTTCAGCATAAAGGGCTTATCTCTTTTATCAATAACGGGTAAGGTATAGCTCAAATATGAGAACAATATATCTATTTAGGTATGCATTAATGCGAGCTATCTCGCATATTGCTGCAGTTCGGGTATAATGCCATCCAGATTAACAGGCATTGTTTTAAATTTTTTCAATCCATAGATGGAGATATAAAATGAGCGTATTAGTAGGCCGTCCGGCCCCAGATTTTACTGCCGCTGCGGTTCTTGGTACTGGTGAAATCGTTGATAGCTTCAACCTAGCGACTGCTATTAAAGGTAAGCAAGCTGTTGTTTTCTTTTACCCACTTGATTTCACTTTCGTGTGTCCTTCTGAGTTGATCGCATTTGATCACCGTATTGAAGAATTCACTAAACGCGGTGTTGAAGTTATTGGTGTTTCAATTGACTCTCAGTTCTCACACAACGCTTGGAGAAATACTTCAGTAGATAAAGGCGGTATTGGTGAAGTTAACTACACGTTAGTTGCTGACGTTAAACACGAAATCTGTAAAGCTTACGATGTTGAGCATCCAGAAGCTGGTGTTGCTTTCCGTGCGTCTTTCTTAATCGACAAAGAAGGTCAAGTACGCCATCAAGTTGTTAACGATCTACCACTAGGTCGTAACGTTGATGAAATGCTACGTATGATCGATGCATTACAATTCCACGAAGAGCACGGTGAAGTTTGTCCTGCTGGTTGGGAAAAAGGCGACAAGGGTATGACTGCAACCACTGAAGGTGTTGCTTCTTACTTAAAAGATAATTCTGACCAGCTTTAAGTTATTAGCTAGTTAGATCTAAAAAAGCTGCCAATGGCAGCTTTTTTGTTATTGGGACTTAATTAGTCCACAGTTTCTCTTTTTTAAAGCTGTTATATTTTTGCAAACAGCTAACATGCATGACTACTGAGCTGTAGGTGTTATCGCAGTCACAGCACTGGTATCAAGCTCTGCAGAAGAATCTTCAGTGTCTTCTGCAACTGGCATAGGCCAGCCACCTAACGCTTTCCATCGATTGACGATATAGCAAAAAAGTTCAGCAGTACGTTCAGTATCATATAAGGCGGAATGCGCTTCTTTATTATCAAAATCAATGCCGGCCATTTTACAGGCTTTGGCTAATACCGTATGACCAATAGCAAGACCTGCAAGAGTTGCGGTGTCAAAGGTCGCAAAAGGGTGGAATGGCGACCGTTTTAAATCATTTCGCTCAATGGCTTTATTTACAAAGCCAATATCAAATGCTGCATTATGGGCAACGATAATACAGCGATGACAGTCAGCAGCTTTTTGCGCTTTTTTAACCATCTTGAATATTTCTAGAAATGCTTGTTTTTCGTCAATAGCACCACGTAATGGATTGGTTGGATCAATCCCATTAAATGCTAAGGCTTCTGGTTCAAGATTGGCACCTTCAAAAGGCTCGATATGAAAGTGAATGGTTTTATCCAATTCGATTACGCCATCATCATTCATTTTAAGGGTGGTGACAGCTATTTCTAGCAACGCATCAGTTGCAGCATTAAATCCCGCAGTCTCGACATCGATAACTACAGGGAAGTAACCTCTAAAGCGGTGTTTGAATTTGTTTGCGTCGCAGATATCGCTCATTAAAAACCTCATTCTTCATTCTGGCGGCTATTATGCTAAAACTGCGCCTCGGTGTCATGTTTGATCGGCGAATAATTCTGCTAAAGGAAAATTAAATACTGCCGATAAAAAATATGTGATCAGCAATCGGGATGTTTTTATGTGGCGTAAATTACTTTTAGTAAGCAGTTTTTGTTTTGTATCTTCAGCACAAGCTGATTTACAACAATATGTTGCGTCTCTTGATGACTCTATGTGGCGCCTAAGCGAAAATAGCCCGATAGAGTGTCGGCTTGAACATGACATCCCTGCATACGGCAAAGCTATTTTCACTAGTCGTGCTGGTAAAGACTTAAATTTGAACTTTAGTCTTGATATGTGGAATAAACCCGATCAAATCACCGAGGCGCAACTGATAAGTAAAGCGCCCCAATGGCGCCCAGGCGTTAATGCAAAAGAGATCACCACCTTAACTTACCATAAGCAGTTTAACGGTGAAGTGCCACGTAAAGCAGCTTGGTCGATGCTGACTGAATTAAGTAAAGGCATGCAGCCGACTTTTTATTATGCTGATTGGTATAACCGCACTGATAAAGTCGCGGTAGGGTTATCAGCAGCTAATTTTGGTGGTGAATATCGTCAATTCCGTTCTTGTTTGGCTACGCTATTACCTTATAGTTTTGACGATATCGCATTTACTGTACTTAACTATGAAGCAGGCGGCACCGCATTAACCCGTTTCTCTAAGCTTCAATTAAACCGAGTGCAGGAATACTTATCTTATGACTCTGATGTTGAGCTAGTGTTTGTTGACGCTTATACCGATAGTTATGGTGGGCGTTCGGTTAACCAAAGGGTATCGGATAGACGGGCCGATTCTGTGGCTGATTTATTAGTTGCCAGTGGCATTGAGCAAAGCAGAATCCATAAAACCGGTCACGGTGAAAGACGCCATGTTGCATCGAATCAACTCTCTGAAGAAAGAGATCGTAACCGTCGAGTAGTGATTAAAATTTCTAAAACGATTTAACCTACAGATGATAAATTTTCTAATTGGCTTAGTCGGGTGATTAGGCCTTTTTTGTCTCTACTATTTCTGTATTATTCTCGAAAAATAGGCAAAAAAATACCCGCTTAAAGTAAGCGGGCAAACAATTTGTATTCACAAATTCAAGGAAGGAAGTCAAGCATAAGAACCAGGGATAAGTTGAGGTATTGGGATACATCAACTAGAAGTTCTTGGTTTTCTATAACTCAGTAAGCTATGTCAACTTAATAAGCTATGTCCTGAAAACAAGGCGTATATTAGAGACTTTGCTCTAAGCTGACAAACTAGAAAAATTTCGACTTCGCATTAAAAAAACTAATGTGACTTTAGGTTGAACTTTAGCGTTTAAGCACCCATTTATGAAGTAATAGCGCTATAAGTAAATGAATAATCATCTGGCGTGCATATTTAGTCGAAAGTGTGCGGTATTGGATGATAATCAATTGTTAAGTTATTCAATTAAAGTACCTGGCTAATTATTTTTATTCGAAATTATCTTGTGATAAGCCTATGAAATAGTCTTGTAATCCCTAAATAAATACAGATTTTCGCAATAATTATATTTTGAGGTATATTACTTTCAGGCATGAAGCCACAATGCAAAAGAAGGTTGCTTAAAATGATAATAAAAATGCCCTTATTACAGGGTTCACTACTCTCCATTGTCCTTGGAACTGCACTTACTGCTTGTCAACACGCACCAGACTCTACGGTAGAACAAGTCACAAGTACCACTAAATATTCTTATCCAAATACAGTCGAACAAGATTTGATTGAAACACTACACGGTGTGAGTGTTGCCGATCCTTTCAGACATTTAGAGCAAAATACACCAGAAACTGAACAGTGGGTTAAACAACAACAAGATTTTGGTAGCCAGTATTTAAATAACATTAACAACAAGCAAGCTGTGGTTGATCGCATTACAGCGTTATGGAATTTTGAGAAAGTGTCAGCGCCATTTGAAAATGGCTCAAATACTTTTTTCTATCAAAATGACGGGTTGCAGTCACAGTCTGTGTTGTATGTAACTGATAAAGCAGGCAATACCAAAGAATTACTTAACCCCAATACACTTTCTGAAAACGGTACCGTTGCGCTATCTGGTGTTTCGGTCAGTAATGACGGTAAAACACTGGCCTACGGCGTTTCAAAATCTGGATCTGACTGGCAGCAGTGGCAGTTCATTGATATTGCCTCAGGCGCAGCGCTGGCCGATAAACTGCAGTGGATTAAGTTTTCAACCGCCACGTGGGACGCCAATAACCAAGGTGTTTATTATTCTCGCTATGATGCACCAGCCGGTGGCGATGCACTTGCTGATGTCAATTTTAATCAAAAAGTGTATTACCACAAAATTGGTACCCAGCAAGCTGAAGATATACTTATTTATGAGCGCCCACAAAACAAAGATTGGGGCTTTGGGGCTGAAATAACCGAAAAGGGCGACTACTTATTATTAACTGTCTCTCAAGGCACTGATAGCCGCAATCGGTTCTTCTATAAGTCACTGCAATCTGCTGGTGCTGAAGTGGTTGAGTTAATCACCGATTTAGAAGCTCAATATGTTTTCCTTGGTAATGATGAAGAGCATTTCTATTTTAAGACAGATTTAGATGCGCCAAATGGAAAAGTTATTGAGATAAATATTAATCGTCCAGAAAAAGCCCATTGGCAAACCATTATCCCTGAGTCTAGCGATCCCATTAACGATATTGCGATTGTCCATGATCATTTTGTAGTGAGTTACCTACATGATGTATTAGGTAAAGTATCGATATACGGTTTAAATGGCACCAAAAGGCAAGATGTTGCGCTTCCAGGTAAAGGCCGTGTTTTAGGACCATACGGAAAACGCAGTAAAGATTATTTCTATTTTGCCTTCAATAGCTATGTGCAACCGCAAACGATTTATAAATTTGATTTTAGAAGCGGTGAAACCAGTTTATATAATCAGCCTAAAGTTTCGTTTAATCCCGATGACTACGTTTCTGAGCAAGTGTTTTATACCAGTAAAGATGGCACCCGTATTCCAATGATGGTGTCTTATAAAAAAGGGGTAACCCTTAATGGCAACAACCCAACACTGCTCTATGCCTATGGTGGCTTTTCGATTTCGATGACACCACGTTTTAGCCCTGCAAATATTGCTTGGCTCGATATGGGCGGAATATATGCCGTTCCCAATATCCGCGGCGGGGCAGAATATGGCGAAAGTTGGCATCAAGCAGGCATGTTCGATAAAAAGCAGAATGTGTTTGATGACTATTATGCTGCTGCGGAATACCTGATTGATAATGGTTACACCAACAAATCAAAGTTAGGCGCTTATGGTCGCAGTAATGGTGGTTTATTGATGGGCGCGGTATTAACACAGCGACCTGATTTATTTGCCGCAGTACTGCCAGCGGTCGGTGTGCTAGATATGCTACGTTTTCAGAAGTTCACCATAGGTTGGGCCTGGGTCAGTGAATATGGCAGCGCGGATGTGGCTGAGCAATTCCCTGCATTATTAGCTTACTCTCCGTATCATAATGTCAAACCTGGGGATTATCCTGCCACTATGGTGATGACAGCAGATCATGATGACCGCGTTGTGCCACTGCATAGCTTTAAATTTGCAGCTATGATGCAAAAACATCAACAAGCAAACAAGCCGGTGATTATGCGTATTGAGTCCAATGCTGGTCATGGCTCTGGTAAACCTACTGCCATGAAAATTGATGAAGCTGCAGATATATACAGTTTCTTGTGGCACAGTTTTGGTTTAGCCATTCCTGCCAAAATTCATTAGTGATAATTTATGTTGAGATTACTATCTTGAAAGGCCTAGATTTACAGCCTATTCGTGATGTTAATCTCAATTTTTATGTTACCTAAATGTAACTGCAAAAGGCGCTAACATTAAACTTTATTCATTTGCCGCTAATATCTCTGCAAAAGCCATATTTTAATGCCAAATTAAGTCTTAAACCCTAAAATAATCCCCGTTTTGCTAGGTCGCTTTGTTCACAAGCGTGGTGGTACTCGGTATAGTAAGCCATCTTTTATTACGCAAAATTCACAATCGCTAATTATGTTTACATGGCCAATTTCTATTTATTATGAAGACACCGATGCTGGTGGTGTTGTTTATCATTCGAATTATTTAAACTTTTTCGAACGTGCTCGCACAGAGTGGTTAAAAGCTATGGGAATAAAGCAAACTGAATTGTTAGCTAATGACATTGCTTTTGTGGTGAAACATGCTGAGCTAGACTTTAAAGTTGCAGCAAGATTCGAGCAGAACTTAATTGTTGAATCTGAGCTGACAGAATTAAAAAAAGCTTCGCTGATATTTAAACAGCGATTGCTAGATGATAATGGTGTTAGCTATTGTGAAGCCACTATTGTTGTCGCTTGTATTGCTTTATCTCGAATGAGACCTAGGGCTATTCCATCCAATATTGTGCAGGAGTTTAATCGTGCAAGCTGAAATTTCTTTTATCGGTCTTTTTTTAGAGGCAAGTCTTCTCGTTAAGTTAGTGATGCTAACCTTATTATGTTTATCTATTGCCTCGTGGGCGGTAATCATTCAGCGCCGTAAATTGCTCAATTCAGCCCGCGCTAAATCAATAAAATTTGAAGATACTTTTTGGTCTGGTGTGGATTTGAATAAACTTTACAAAGAGTTGTCAATTCGTGGTGAATCATTGACAGGCCTTGAAGCATTATTTGTCGCAGGCTTTAAAGAGTACTCTCGTTTGAGTTCAGCAAACAGTAAGTCTCCTGAAGCTGTTATGGACGGCACATCAAGGGCTATGCGAGTCAGTTTATCCCGTGAAGTTGAAAAGCTTGATACTCATTTACCTTTATTAGCCACAATCGGTTCAACCAGCCCTTATATCGGCCTGTTCGGTACAGTATGGGGCATTATGAATTCATTTATTGCATTGGGCACAGTAGAAAATGCCACTTTAACTATGGTAGCGCCGGGTATTGCTGAAGCTTTGATCGCGACAGCTATGGGGTTATTTGCTGCTATTCCAGCTGTTATTGCCTATAACCGTTTCTCGACACAAGTAGAAAAACTTGAAATGGCCCACGTTAACTTTATGGAAGAATTTTCTAACATATTACAACGCCAAGCCTACAGCGAGAAGGAATCGGTGTAATGTATCAACGCAAGCGCCGCCGTCCAGTTGCCGAAATTAATGTTGTACCCTATATCGACGTAATGTTGGTGCTGCTTATTATTTTTATGGTGACAGCGCCAATTGTTTCACAAGGCGTAAAGGTGGAACTACCTCAAGGTAAAGCTGAACCATTATCGGCAGAAAGCAAACCGCCTATCGTTGCCTCAATTGATGAGTTTGGTGAATACTTTCTGAATGTGGGCAGCGGATCAAATAACGATCCACTATCATTGGATGAAATTTCAGTGCAAGTGGGTGCAATGATCCAGCTTGAGCCAGAAAGACCTGTAGTTGTAAAAGCCGATCGTCGCATAGCATATGAAAACGTGATTCAACTCATGGTCAGCTTACAAGGTGCGGGTGTGCCTGCGGTGGGCTTAATGACTGATTCGCCTGAGGAGTAGTTTGGTGGCTGTTAAATCTGAATTAACTTTACCCGTTGTTATTTCTGCCGGCATTCATATTGGGGTAATCGTGGTGCTTGCTTTAGGCATTAGTTTTGAAGATAAACCTAAACATTTACCACAAACTCAATCTGAACCCATCGTTCAGGCCGTTGTGGTTGATCAGCAGCGTATTAATGACCATGCTGAAAAACTTAAACAACAACGAAGCGATGCCGAGCGAAAAGAAAAACAACGTCAAGCTGAAATCGATAGGCAAGCGCGCAAAGCTAGAGAAGAAGTGCGAAAAGAACAAGAACGTATTAAGCAGCTTGAAATTCAACGTAAGCAAAAAGAGCAAGAAACCATAAAAGCCAATAATGCCGCTAAGGCTGCGCAGCAAAAAGAAGCTGCAGAAAAAGCCAAAGCAGAAAAGGCCGCTGAACTTCGTAAACAGCAAGAAGCGCAGCGTATAGCTGCAGAGAAAAAAGCTGAAGAAAAGCGCCAGCGTGAAGAAGCTGCAGCTGCTAAAAAGCGTGAAGAAGACAGAAAACGTAAAGAAGAAGCTGAACGTAAACGTAAAGCCGAAGAGGCTGAGCGTGCTCGCCAGGAAAAAGAAATGGCAGATGCAATGGCTGCTGAGCAAGTTGCCTTATCTGCAACCCGTAATAAACAGGTTGTATCTGAGGTAAACAAGTATACCGCGATGATTAAATCAACTATCCAACGTAATTTGGTTGTTGATGAGTCAATGCGTGGTAAAAGTTGCCGCGTGTTAATTCGATTAGCGCCAGATGGCTTTGTTACCGCGAGTCAAACATTAAGTGGCGATCAAGTTGTTTGTCGTGCAGCGAAAGCTGCGATAAATAAAGCAGGGCGGTTACCGGTTTCTTCTGAAGCTGATGTGTATAACAAAATGAAAGAAATTAATTTAACCGTATCACCGGAATTTAATTAAAGGGGTCACATGAAGATTTTGGCAAAATGGTTAACACTATTTGTAGTTCTTGTAAGTAGCAGTGCGAATGCCGCATTAGATATCGTTATTACTGAAGGTGTTGATGCTGCAAGACCTATCGCGGTTATGCCGTTTGTATGGCAAGGTACAGGGCCAGCACCTGAGCGTATCAGTGATGTGGTGACCAGTGACTTAGCTCGCAGTGGCACATTTAGTCCGCTTGATGCGCGCAGTTTACCGCAAGCAAATATCAGCACTGTGAAAGAATTTACCTCTCAAGTGTGGAATTCAACGGCATCTGAAGCGTTATTAGTGGGCTCAATTAAGCCTTATGGCAATAATCAATATTTGGTGAGTTTTGATCTGATTGATTTAGTCAAAGCCCAGCTACAAACTGATAAAGGCCCAATGAAAAACAGTGAACTACTGCTTGAGAGCCGTGAAACTGTTATCAGTGAAGCACAGTTTAGACAATATGGTCACCGCATTAGTGACATTGTTTATGAAAAACTAACCGGTATTCGTGGGGCGTTTTTAAGTCGAGTCGCTTATGTTGTCGTTAAACAAGGTGAAAAATCTCCTTACCATTTGATGATTGCCGACTATGATGGTTATAACGAGCAAATGTTACTTCGCTCGCCAGAGCCTTTAATGTCACCAAGTTGGTCACCAGATGGCAGACGTTTAGCTTATGTGAGCTTTGAAAACCGTAAAGCGGAAATCTTTGTGCAAGATATTTATACCCAAGAGCGTACTAAAGTCAGTTCTCATCAGGGTATTAATGGCGCACCGAGTTTCTCACCAGATGGTAAAAAGCTTGCTGTGACACTATCTAAGGATGGTCAGCCTGAAATTTACGTAATCGATATTGCCAGTAAAGCGATAAAGCGCATTACTAATCATTATGCTATCGATACTGAAGCATCGTGGATGCCAGATGGAGAGTCACTTATTTTTACCTCTGAGCGCGGCGGAAAACCGCAAATTTACCAAGTGAAACTCAGCACAGGTAAAATTTCACGTATGACCTTTGAAGGCGAGTGGAACTTAGGTGGCACGATCACTCCAGATGGTCGCAGTATGATTTTTGTAAACCGTACTAACGGAAAATACAATATTGCACGAATGGACTTGCAAACCCGTTTTATGCAAGTGCTGACATCAACGACCCTTGACGAGTCGCCAAGTATTGCACCAAATGGCACCATGGTTATTTATGGTACTACACACCAAGGCAAGCAAGTGCTCGCTGCGGTGTCTATGGATGGACGATTTAAAGCAAGATTACCCGCAGGTCAAGGTGAAGTTAAATCACCAGCCTGGTCACCATTTTTATAATATTAATAAGGATTTCCAATGAATCTGAATAAGTTGTTTAAAGCTATGTTAGTTGTTGTACCTGTTATGGCATTAGGTGCATGTAGCACAACTTCAGAATCTGAAACCGATGCAAGTGGTTCTACAAGTGGCTCAACCACAACTACTGGCGGTGAATACGGTTCTGGTGGTGTTGAAACAGGAGGCGTTGCACCAATCTTAACGCCTGAAGAGCAACAACGCGTAGAGCAAGAAGAATTACGCGCTCAAAATATCATTTATTTTGATTTTGACCGCAGTGAAGTACAAAGCGAAAACGCTGCCATTATTCAAGCTCATGGCAATTACTTAGTTGAGCATCCAAATGTTCGTGTATTAATTGAAGGTCATGCTGATGAGCGTGGTACACCTGAATACAATATTGCTTTAGGTGAAAGACGCGCTAAAGCTATTGCGAAATACCTTCAAAGTATGGGTGTACAACCAAGTCAAATGAGTGTTGTTAGTTATGGTGAAGAAAAGCCATTAGATTTCTCTCGAAGCGAGAGTGGTTTTGCTAAAAACCGTCGTGGTGTTTTAGTTTACTAATCATCGCGGTTGAACTTTCGTAATAGGAAGGCCAGCACTTGTTGGCCAGTTTAGGAGTTTATTGATGAAACATGCTGTTTTATTTGCTGCAATGTTTTTTGCTGCTGGTGCCACTGCTGCGCCAGCGCCGGTGCAAGATCTTGCTGGTGGTTCAAATGACGATCGTATATCTCGTCTCGAGCGTATCATTAAAGCAAAACAACAAACGGAATTTGAAGCGCAGCAGCGTTTAGATACTTTGCAACGTGAAGTGTTAGATTTGCGAGGCATTACTGAGCAGCAAGACTATCAAATTAGTCAAATGTTACAGCGTCAACGTCAGTTGTATGAAGAAATTGCTAATTTATCAGCTAGTGCCGCGGCGACTACGGTTACCGTTGCTGAAAATAATGCCGCTTCAGCAGGCCCATCTAGCTTAGGTGAAACTGCAAGTTACGAGCAAGCGGTGAATTTAGTGCTTAAAGAGCGTAAGTACGATGAGGCTATTCCTGCTTTTAGTGATTTTATTAAGCAATACCCTGATTCCACTTATGCAGCAAATGCAAATTATTGGTTAGGGCAACTGTTGTTTAATAAAGGTACCTTTACTGAAGCGAAGCAAGCTTTTGATGCAGTGGTCACTAAATATCCTAATTCTAATAAGCGTGGTGATAGTTTAGTTAAGTTAGGCATGATTGCTGAAAAAGAAGGTGATAAAGCTACCGCAACTGCTTTTTACAATCGAGTGCTTAAAGAATACACAAATAGTGCATCGGCACGTTTAGCACAGCAACAATTGTCTGCGTTGTAACCCTAATTTAACCTAAAAACAGCCTCTTAGTTTGTTTTTAGTGCAAACGGCAAAAAAACGCTAAATTGCGCTTGCATGAGCAAATGAAAAAGGTATTATAGGCGCCCTCAGAACGGAGCGACGTTCTGGGGTCATTTGAATGAGTTAGATTAACTATTTTGATGGCAGATTGATTGAATACTATTTATAGGCTTCAATTATTCTGAAAGCTTTAAGATGGGGCGTTAGCTCAGTTGCTTGTTCAAAACAGACAGTTGGCTTTTGTTCCAATCAAGACTTTAGTGTTGATAAAACCAAGATGGGTCGTTAGCTCAGTTGGTAGAGCAGTTGGCTTTTAACCAATTGGTCGAAGGTTCGAATCCTTCACGACCCACCACTTCTCTGAAAGTGAGATTGCCTG
>NZ_MCTY01000172.1:0-52902 GCF_002873635.1 Shewanella sp. 10N.286.52.B9 | reverse complement strand
AACTAGTGTAAAAATAATAACCAATTGTGAAAGTCGCTAAATATCATTATGATTATTTTACCTACAATTTCATATTGAAATATTTATAAATTTTTGAAGGCTTAATGATAGAAAATAGTAGTAGCTTAGTGTTAATTCAAGTTATTTGCGTGCTTTGTATTGCAGCAACTGTCGCTTGGATCATCATGGTCGTACCAATGAAGGTCGCGCCCAGTGCCAGCTCACGCTTTGCATTGGCTAATTTTTCTATCCTTGTCGGCATGCAGCTTTACATTCAGCGCACAGATGAACCCAGCTACTTACATTGGCTAGTCGCTGATATGTTCATCCTGATTGGCTTTTGTTTATTACGCTGGGGCGCACAACGGCTGTATCACCTGACCTCTAGCCATCGCAATGATTTAATGCTGCTGTTTATCACTGGCGGGTTAATGCTATTGGCTAAACCACAAGCCTCTAGCTCTGCGTACTTGATGATTATTTTATCCTTTAGTGCCGCCACACTATTTTTTATGCTCGCCAAAGATCACTATGTCGCGTTGAAAGCTAACTTTACTGCTTTTGCAACTTATTGGTTAGTCATCCCCATTGTTGCTATTGGATTCATGTTTTTTATCAGAGCGTTCATTTTGATGCTCTATCCAGAAAAAGTAGCCAATTACGCCGCCTTTAATGCCAAAGAATCTATCCCTATTTTATGGACCTATATCGCACTTATTTTGATCGTGAATATTCTTATTATTGGTAACACTATCAATCGCCTAGTCGTAAAGATTAGAACTCTCGCCAACAAGGATGCCCTCACCGGATTATGGAACCGTAATGCCCTGCAACATAAACTCAATACTGAACATCAACGCTGGTTAAGGGATAAGGTTAGCTTCAGTGTGATGGTGATTGATTTAGATCGCTTTAAAGATATAAACGATAATTATGGTCATGTGGCTGGTGATGAAGTGCTTAAAGCGGTGGCGCAACAATTGAGCTCAGCGACCCGAAAATTAGACTATTTATGCCGCTTTGGCGGCGAAGAGTTTGTGCTGATCTTACCCTTAACCGATGAAGATAACGTGCTACAAGTGGCAAGCAAACTGCAGCATAAATTAGCTCAAATTCAACTGGACTGGCACGGTAACACCATATCCATTGAAGCCAGTATCGGCTGTGTCACCATGAAAGAAGGCGTCGATGCCGAAGCGTTATTAGGACTGGCCGACAAAGCCATGTATCAAGCAAAAAACAGTGGTCGCAATTGTGTTAAATCAGCCAACCTAATGCGCTTACAAAGCGATTCAATTTAACCGCTAACAAATCCATTTTACTGCAAGCGTGATGACTCTGAGCACGTTTACTTTACTGGCGCAGGCCATGGTAAATCATTGGGACTTTGCCATTCATTTGCTAGCTGCTGAGTGACTGCTGCCAGTTTGAATTGCTCACCTAAATGGGGCCATTGAATAAATTGGTACTGCGTAGCTTTATATTCAAACTGCAGCGCCATTGCATGCAGGTAGCATCTATCTGATGCCTCTCCGCCATAAAGGCTATCCCCTAAAATCGGTACCGCTAGACTGGCTAACGCGACCCGTAATTGATGGGTTTTACCACTCAGTGGTTTTAGTAAATATAACCGAGTCCCAGCGGCAATTGAATGGGAAAAAAACTGCGTGATAGCGGGGTTCTCAGTAGAACGTAATAACTTATACATACTGCGACGCGACTTAGCCATATCGCCAATCACCCAACCTTGTTTCTTTTTCGGCTTACCTTTAGCAATGGCCAAATAATATTTTTGGATCTTATGAGCGCTAAACATCTCGGTGAATATAGCAGCCGCGGCTGAAGATTTTGCCAAAATCAATAAGCCTGAAGTTGGCGTATCTAAGCGGTGTACCGCATATAATTTAATCCCTAAATCAGCCTCAACTTGAGCGACTACGCCCGCATTACCATCTTGACTGTGAAAATGAACCCCTGCGGATTTATTAATGATAATAAAGTCAGGATGCTGCTCAACTAGCTGATACATAAATGGGCTTCTATTAAGTAATGATGAGTGATGCGAGATAACATTGAATACTGGAAGTGAACATTAGAAATGAATATCGGCAATCAAACCAGGGTTATTATCTACCAATTCAATACTGGCACGGTGGCGAGATAAAATCGCTTTTACCATAGATAACCCTAAACCTGTGCCTTGATGGTGACGACTAGGATCTAAACGCACTAAACGCTCAAACACTCGTTCTTTGTCTTGCGCATTTATCCCTGGGCCATTATCAATAATTTGGATCCGCCGACCTTGTTGCACAATGCTAATTTCGGCATCTTCAGGCGCGTACTTAATGGCATTATCCACTAGGTTAAATAATGCTTGGAATAGCAGGTATTTATCCCCTGAAATAGTGACATCATTTTCAATCACTAAATTAAGGGTTTGCTGTTTAGACTCGGCCACCACTTCTGCCATTTCATATAAATCTTGGCAAAGCTGCTGCAAGCTAACGGGTTGCATATCAAGGGTCTGCTGGCCTTCTTCAATGCGCGTTAGTGACAACATGGCATCGAAGGTTGCTAAGCAATGATCTAGCTCTTCTAGCAGCATTGCGGTGAGCTCAGGTACCTGCTCGGCCGGTTTTTGCGGTAACTGCTCGATACCTATGCGCAAATGCGAAAGCGGCGTACGTAAGTCATGGGCGATATTATCGGTCACCCCGCGTACTGACATTAAGTTGTGCTCTAAGGTATCTAATACCCGATTAAACTGTCCTGCGAGCATATCAAATTCATCTTGATTATGACTGACAGGAAAACGGGTATCGTATTGTCCTTGCTCAATTTTCTGACTCAATAGATTGTATTGAACTAAGCGCCGTAAGATGGCTTTAGAGAAAATAAAACCAACGGCTAAGGTCATTGCTAATGTCAGCGCCACCATCCAAAAGGCCGCATTAACAAATTTATCAATCAATGCAGCTAAGTTATCAGTACGGGTGGCGATAAGCACGGGACCGTAATTGGTTAACACCAATCCTCCGGTCAAAATATGCAGTTTATCTGGTCCGCCAGTGAGAATGGGGAAATCGCGGGTTTCAGGCAATAATGGCATGTTGTCAGGTACAAAACTTAAGGCACCAACCATGTCGACATTATTACGCCAAGCAATTAACGCGGTTTTGGGATCAGCCGCGCGAATTTGCGCCGCAAAACTACGACGGTCCACAGTGAGGGCTAATTGCTTGTAGCGCTGCATTTCAGTCGCGAGATGCTGCTCAACTTGGCTTTCTTGTTCCATGACTAGCTGCCGGTATAAACCCGATACCAGCAGTACAATTAACAAGGTCACCAAAGTAGAAAATATTAGCGTGATCCGCCAAGCACTACTTTGGTAGGGTTTAATTCCCTTTACTGAGGCGATAACCAGCCCCTCGAACGGTTTCGATAATTTCTGGGTGACCTAACTCTTCAAACTTGCGGCGTAGCTTAGCGATATGTACATCAATCACATTGGTGCGGGGGTCAAAATGGTAATCCCACACAGCTTCAAACAATAGCGTACGGCTAATGACTTTGTTGGGATGCTCCATTAAGTATTTGAGTAACTGAAATTCTTTAGGTTGCAGCATGAGTTCATGGTCATCTAAGGTCACTTTGCGCGTGAGTAGCTCCATTTTCAAATTACCGACTTCAAGATCGGTACTATTTGTAGCTGGCGCATTGCGTTGAATTAACTTTTCAGCTCGCACTTGCAACTCTGCAAACGCAAAGGGCTTAGTCATATAATCATCGCCACCGGCACGCAGGCCTTTTACACGCTCATCCACATGGCTTAGCGCTGACAAGATTAATACTGGAGTTTCATTACCATTTTTACGTAATGCCGTTAGCAGTGTTAACCCATCAATTTGGGGTAGCATTCGATCTAGAATAATAATATCGAAATCATTATTTTTGGCTTTATACAGGCCATCATGGCCGTTGGTTGCCGTATCTACTTGATATTCTTGAGCCGTAAAACCCTCTGCAACATACTGTAATGTTGTTGCGTCATCTTCAACGATTAATACTCGCATAGTGCTGTTCCTTAGTCCCACTGCAGTAGGGGTAATGGACGTAAATTCTCAATATCAAAAGCAATGGTATGCTTATTATTTACATTAAGTAGTTTTAACTCTAAATAACTAATGGTCAAATCGTGTTCGAGTTCTGCTTCAATTAAATAGCCAGATTTATTTTTTGTCGCTAACTTCACCAAATCTGAAAAGCTCATGTTATGTTCAATAAGTACTTTAGCGGCCTTAATCTGGTCTAAATCATCTGAGGCAAATTGACTTAACTTTTTACTCTTCAAACTGCCATCTTGGGCGTCAAATTCAAATGCTATGAGTTCGTTAGTATCTAAGTTGATGAGTTCTATTTCATAAATTAATTGATCGTTTTCAATATCCATATCAAAAGCTGAAACCAAACCATCGTGCTCCATTTCAACTTGCTGGATCACCACAATTGGTTCAACGTACTCACCTTGAGATAACAAAGTATGCATACTAGGCGTTGCCATCACCATTGAAGGAAATACCACAAGCAATGATAGAACAATACGGAACATGAGAGCCTCAAAAGACATTGATAATTGAGCTACTTTACCTAAGCCGATTAAAAGACCCAAGCTTTGTAAGATTAATAATTGATCATGATTCTAGAATATGAACTTGTTCTGACTTCAATGCTATTGTGGTGGCTAAACCTTGTTGTAGCTCAAGTTTAGTCGCTAAGTGAGCTGGCACATCCATATTAAACGTCTCATCAATCCCTGCCATACGCGCTTTTATACGTACAGATTCCCCCATCACCAACATAGAATCAATCACGATATCGAGTTTATTGATACTGCGGCAAAGGCGGCCGCTGGTAATAGCGCTGAATCGAATGCCCTGATTAGGGATCACCCAGCGTACGGTTTGACCAACTTCGCAATCTGGGGCGCTATCGCTAGCAATAATCTGGTCGCCCATTTTAAGCCAAGTAATATTGGCTTTTTCATCACGACCAGACACTTGGGCATTAAAGATATTACGTAAGCCCATTTGCCTCGCCACGGTTTCATTGCGAGGATGAGACAAGACATCAAACGGTTTACCTTGCTGGAGCATCTTGCCTTGGCTGATTAAAATCATTTTATCGGCCAGTAATAAAGCCTCATTCATATCATGGGTCACCATAATCACTGGAATTGATAATTGCGATTTTAACCGTGCTAACTCAATATATAACCTTTCTCGGGTTTCTCTATCCACCGCAGAAAAGGGTTCATCCAGCAATAAAACTGCCGGCTCTCTGGCAAGCGCCCTGGCTAAGGCGACTCGCTGGCGCTGCCCACCCGAAAGCTGCGCCGGTAATCGTGCCGGCAAGCCATGTAAATTAACTCGCTCTAACCAATCTAACGCACGGGCTTTACGCTCATGCTTTGGAATATGATCCAGCCCAGAAATAACATTATCCAGTGCCGTTAAGTGCGGAAACAAACCAAAGTGTTGTGGCACGTAGCCTATATGACGTTGCTGCGGTGATAAGTTGATGCGTTTCTCATGACAAAACCAAGTTTTATCTCCACTTTGAATCGCTCCTTGTTGAGCTGAACCTAAGCCCGCAATCATTCGCAGCAAGGTGGTTTTACCGCCCCCTGAAGGACCCACTACAGCCAAGACTTCTCCCGCTTTACAGCTAAAGCTAGCCTCTAATGGGATCGGTGCTTGTTGGGAAATTTGGCAATGTAAATCAACGCTGCGGATTGGCATGCTGGCCTCCTAAACGTCGAGAAAGACTGGTAGTAATCGCCAATACACTGACAGCAAAAACTAATAACACCAGTGACATGGTACCAGCAGATTCAAAATCAAAGGCCTGCACACTGTCGTAGATAGCAATAGAAATGGTTTTGGTTTCACCGGCAATATTACCGCCTAGCATCAGCACTACGCCAAATTCACCTAGCACATGGGAAAAACACAGTACCACTGCGGTTAATACTCCTGGCCAAATCATCGGCAGCTCAATTTTGACAAAAATTCGCCACCAACTCATGCCACAACAGGCGGCGGCATCAGGAATATCGTGAGGGATAGTTTCAAATGCCCGCTGGATGGGCTGCACAGCAAAGGGAATATTGACTAAAATAGAGGCGATCACTAAACCGGAGAAGTTAAACACTAATTGCGCGCCAAAGAGTGACTCAACCCATTGGCCGATGAGGCTTTGACTGCCAAGGCCAACCAGTAAGTAATAGCCTATTACTGTGGGAGGCAGCACTAAGGGCACCATGATTAACGCTTCAACCCATGACTTCCCTTTGAACTGACGGTAAGCCAGTAGTCGACCAACTACAATGGCCAATGGCACTAAAATTAGCACAGTAACGCTACTCAGCTTGGCTGATAACCATAACGATTGCCAATCCATAGATTAATTCTCGACTTGCATAAAAGCGCTTGAATTAGCACGCTGAGGAAAACCAAAACCATAATTGAGCAGTACATCTTTTGCGGCTTGGGTTTGCATATACTGATAAAACTGCTGAGTGGTAGCACCAGCATTGGGCATCATCACCATTCGCTGATTAATCGGCTCATATAACGACTGGGGTATTTCGATATAATTGCCCATTTTGCGAAACTGCTCAGATGACGCTAACGATAGCGCCACTATGCCACCTTGTGCAGAACCACTTAAGGCAAATTGCGCCGCTTGCGAGACATTTTCGCCCATGATGATTTTAGACTCTAACTGCGGCCATAAGCCTTTTGCTTGCAATAAACTTCTGGCTCTTTCGCCATAAGGCGCGTGAGCAGGGTTAGCAATAACAAAGCGGGCAATCTTGCCATCAGTTAACTGCTGTTGTAAGCCGTTAAGTTCAACATCAAGCACTAGGGAGGAGTTTTTCGGGGCAACTAGGGCTAACTTACCAACAGCATAAATGGTGCCATCAGAGTCTGTTTTTCCAGCTTTATGCAGCTGCTGAACATAAAACTCATCAGCACTTAACAGCATTTCAAAGGGAGCCCCATGTTGGATCTGGGCGACAAAATTACCCGAAGATCCATAGGATACTCTTAATGGCAATCCAGTTGAGGCAGTGAAGTTGGTAACAATTTCATCAAGAGCAAATTTAACATTAGCAGCGGCGGCAATCGCTGGCGGTTTGGCAGCCAGCGATGAAAATGACACCAATAACACTAGGCTAGATAACGCCCTGATAAAAGCGGTTCGTCGCCTTTGACTCAATGAAAAACAACGGCGAATCGTGCTTAACGTCATCATGTCAGCATCCTATGCTATTTAGATTCATTCCACATAGTGGCTGCTTGTTCATCTGAATCACGGGCTTCAACCCAATTATTGCCTTGCTCACCAGCTTCTAGTTTCCAAAATGGTGCTTTGGTTTTTAAAAAGTCGATTAAGAACTCACAGGCTGCAAAAGCGGCTTTACGGTGGGCACTGGTAACACCGATAAACACGATTTGCTCACCAAGCTCCATACGGCCAACACGGTGAATAATTGTGACATAATTCAGCGGCCAGCGAGCATAGGCTTGCTCAGCCAGTTGCACTAATACCGCTTCAGTCATGCCAGGGTAATGCTCAAGGGTGAGATCAGTCACTGCGCTGCCGTCATTAAAGTCACGCACTTTACCGGCAAAGGTCACCACTGCGCCATCACTGTTATCTTGTGCAATAGCGGCGTACTCATCGGCGACATTAAAGTCTTCGGTTTGCACTCTCACCACTTGTTTAGTATTCACTTGGCTCATGGTTAGCCTCCAGTGACAGGTGGGAAAAAGGCCACTTCATCGCCATCTTTAACCGCTGCATCCCATGAACTCATGGTTTGATTAACGGCAACTAATAATTTATCTGAGGTGAGTACTTTAGCCCACTTTTCATCTTTAGCGGCTAGGGCTGCACGTAATTGTTCAGTATTGCTAACGCCATCAGCAGCAACTTCTACTTTAGCGGTGCCGAGTAACTCTCTTACTTGTGCAAAAAAAAGGACCTGGATCATGTCAATCTCTCGTCTTTCAAAATTTTAAAATGGCTAATATTTTATCTTTATAGCTGATGTTGCTAACTCGCATTGATAACTAGCGTGATAGTGCAAGTTAAGCGCTGCCGGCTAATCTTCAGCTTGGAAATGACCTGATTTGCCGCCACGTTTTTCAAGTAAACGTACTTGGGAAATGATCATGTCTTTTTGCACCGCTTTACACATATCGTAAATGGTTAATGCAGCGACTGAGGCAGCTGTTAATGCTTCCATTTCAACGCCCGTCTTACCTGATAACTTACATAAGCTGGTGATCCTGACGCGATTAAGTTCTGGCTGCGCTTCAAGGTCTACTTCCACTTTGGTCAGCATTAATGGATGACATAATGGGATCAGATCTGAGGTCTTTTTCGCGGCTTGGATACCGGCAATACGCGCAGTAGCAAACACATCACCTTTATGGTGACTACCGCTCATGATCATCTCTAACGTACTTGGCGCCATATAAATAAAGGCTTCGGCGCGAGCTTCACGCTCAGTGATATTTTTTTCTGTGACATCAACCATGTGGGCATTGCCATCGGCATTGATATGGGTAAAACAATTGCTCATGCTAACTTGCCTTATAGAATCTTGAGAGTAAAAAATTATTCAAATATAAGTAAACCGCAGCAGCTTAACCGCCAATAGAGGCTAAGTGCTTGGTGACACCCGTGATACCTTGGTGGAGATAATGGGTTTCTTTTTTCTGGGCTAATTGGCCATGTAAGCGCTCAATTAACTCGGCGCGCTGAGACTCGTGTTGCAATAAGTCACGTAAGTCCAGACCGGTTTCGGTAAATAAACACAAATGCAATTTACCTTTGGCCGACACTCGTAAACGGTTACAGCTGGCACAGAAGTTCTTCGCATAAGGCATGATAAGCCCTATACGACCTTGGTAATCTGGGTGACTGAAATTTTGCGCAGGACCATCATCTACATCAGGAAGATCATATAACCAACCTTCTGACTCAAGTTTTAACTTAATATCGAGTCCAGCTAGATGATGAGCGTTGAAATAATCATGGCCTAAGCCTGTTTCCATCAGTTCGATAAAACGCAAATCAATCGGCGTATTCTTTATCCACTGCAGAAAACGGGGCAAATCTTTATCATTAAGCCCTTTGAGTAAGACTGCATTGATTTTGATTCGCTCAAAACCTGCATCAAGTGCAGCATCAATGCCACGCATGACTTCATCAAATTTGTTCTCACCAGTGATTTGATAAAACATCTTAGGATCTAAGCTATCAACCGACACATTGATGCGTCTAAGTCCGGCGTCATACCATTCTTTGGCATTTTTCTCGAGACGATAGCCATTAGTGGTGGTAGCAATGGTTTTGATATTGTCATTGTCTGCAACGATACGAATGATATCTGTGAAATCTTTACGTAAGGTTGGCTCACCACCGGTGATGCGGATTTTTTGGGTGCCTACTTCACCAAAAGCTGCCACTAAATTTTCAATTTCATTTAACGCGAGAAACTTAGGTTTGCCATCAGGTCTGTAACCATCTGGGAGGCAATAGGTGCATTTGAAGTTACAAACATCAGTGACTGACATTCGCAAATAGTGAAACCTTCGACCGAAACTGTCTTGTAATTGGGACATGTTAACCTTTCCAAGTGTGGGAGGTAAGCGCATTTCTTTGCTGACCCCGGTGGCATAATTACCACGGCTAAATATCCATATCTGTGGACGTAGGACATAAAGCTCGGAGAACCGTCAGACTTAATTATAGGCCTAAATTCGCTCGAATCAGTATCTTTTTATGACATTTTGTCCCAGTTAGTCAAAAATCTGTAAATATTTGCGAGCCAGCTCACGAGCTTAAAATCTCACTTGCTACTGTGACCTTTAGCAATTTTAAGGTAAGGTGAGTAAAACAAAAAAATAACAAACCCGCCAAAAAACGGGAAATTAAGAACTAAGGTGAAATGATGGAACGCGAATCAATGGAATTCGACGTAGTTATCGTTGGTGCTGGCCCTGCCGGACTCGCGACTGCTTGTCGATTAATGCAAATATCACAAGATGCAGGCAAGGAAATGACTGTCTGCGTGGTTGAGAAAGGATCTGAAGTCGGCGCTCATATTCTGTCCGGTGCCGTATTTGAACCAACGGTATTGGATGAGCTATTCTCTGATTGGCGCGATTCAGACATTCCACTTAATACTAAAGTCTCTCACGATGAAATCTACCTATTGAGCTCTGATAGTAAATCTCAGCTTATGTCCAATAGCTTAGTACCAAAAACCATGCACAATGATGGCAACTACATCATCAGTGTCGGTAACCTCGCTCGCTGGTTAGCTGAGCGCGCTGAAGCATTAGGGGTAGAAATTTTCCCTGGTTTTGCGGCCAGTGAGGTACTTTACAATACCGACAATAGCGTTAAAGGTATTTTAATTGGCGATATGGGTGTTGGCATTGATGGTCAGCCTAAAGACAGCTATATGCCGGGCATGGAACTTCACGCTAAATACACCGTTTTTTCAGAAGGTTGTCGTGGTCATTTAGGTAAAGAGTTAATTGCAAAATATCATTTAGATAATGGTAAAACACCACAGCATTACGGTTTAGGCTTTAAGGAAATGTGGAAGATCCCTGCTGAACAGCATCAGCAAGGTAAAGTGGTACACACAGGTGGCTGGCCCTTAAATGATGGCGCATCTGGTGGCGGCTTCTTATACCATATGGAAGACAATCAAGTTGCCGTTGGACTGATTATCGACCTTAACTATAAAAACCCTCACATCAGTCCGTTCGATGAATTTCAGCGTTATAAACAACATCCTGTTATCGCACAAACCTTATCGGGTGGTGAACGTATTACTTATGGCGCTAGAGCGATTGCAAAAGGTGGGCTTAACTCATTACCTAAAATGAGCTTTCCTGGCGGCTTATTAATTGGTTGTGATGCTGGTACGCTAAACTTTGCCAAAATTAAAGGCACCCATACTGCAATGAAGAGCGGTATTGTCGCTGCAGAAACCTTAGCGGAAGCATTAATGGCTGGGGTTGAAGCAGGTAAAGATTTAGATTGTTTCCAAACGCGCATAGAAAAAAGCTGGCTCCATGAAGAGCTGGTTAAATCTCGCAATTTTGGCCCTGCTTTACATAAGTTTGGTACTTACCTTGGCGGTGCATTTAACTATATCGACCAAAACTGGTTCGGCGGTAAATTTCCAATCACCTTACGTGATGAAGCTCCAGATCATGCAGAAATGGGCTTAGCTAAAGACTTCAAAGAAATTCAGTACCCTAAACCTGATGGCAAATTAAGCTTCGATAAATTATCGTCAGTTTACCTATCTAATACTTACCATGAAGAAGATCAGCAGTGTCATTTACATTTAAAAGACCCTACGATTCCTATCGCGGTAAACCTAGTTAAGTTCAACGAGCCAGCTCAGCGTTACTGCCCTGCTGGCGTGTATGAAGTGGTCTCTGAAGGCGCTGAAAACAAGTTTGTGATTAATGCGCAAAATTGTATTCACTGCAAAACATGCGATATTAAAGATCCAAGTCAAAATATCACTTGGGTCACCCCTGAAGGTGGCGGTGGTCCAAACTACCCGAACATGTAATCCTTATTTAGATGTGTTTCAGCCACTAAAAAGCCGCATATAAACAATGCGGCTTTTTGTTGCAAGCAATAGGCTCTAAGTGATTTTCAACGTCATTACTTTATGAAGTTAATCGTTAATGGATAGCGATATGCGATACCTTCGCCTGCCCTGATGATGGCAATAATGGTACAAATGATATCCATCAACCCTAAAAGAATAAGCAATATAAAGCCAATACCAATAAAGGCTAAAATAGAACTAACGATGGCATAAATGAGTAAACTCAATTTAAAGTTGAGACAGTTTTTCCCGCACTCATCAACAAATTTAAATTCATCACGTTTCATCAACCACACGATTAGTGGTCCAATAATGCTGCCCAGTGGAATAATATAACCAGCAAAACTTGCCGCATACACCAACAAGCCCATATTACGTGCTTCTTTTTCTACTGTATCCACTGAATCACTCATGATTTTCCCTATTATTTATATTACTGATTTGATATTGATGTCGCTGTTTCTAGTTTTGCGCTGGCCCATATAAACGGTAATGCCAGTTCTCTATTGTTTGCGTTTGAATTCGGTTTTGTAAGCTAGCAACCCAAGTTTGCGCTAACCCTTCACAGTGCAACAGAGTCGAATATTGTTCGATATTCACTTCTGCTAGAAAGTAAATTTTCATCGCCTCAGCAATAGAGATATTCGATTTTCGCTCGACTAAATAAATGCTATCACCAGCGTTAATTTCACCTTGTTGCAAGACTTTATAAAACCAACCACACATCGCAGTTTGTTGCATAGCAAGGGCAAATTGAGGGTGACCAAACTGTAAGTTAAGCTTAAAACAGGGCGAACGAGGCTGGGTGACTTGCAATAGCGTAGTGCCAATTTGAATAATATCGCCAATATTGACCTGTGATTCATCTAAGCCAACGCTACTGATATTTTCGCCCATGGCAGGCGCATCTTTAAAACCTGCCATTAAATCCCAACGACGATATTGGCCATAATGCTCTCGAGGAAAGTGATGCAGTACCCGATCGCTGCCGCCATGATGCTGTGGATCTGCTTGGCTATCGCCTTTTACGCCCAGCTTGGAGACGATAAGGGTTTGGGCGAGTTGTTTATTGTTAATGCCACTATCAATAAGGTGCGTCTGATCACCAAGAGCACTAACTTGTTCTCCTTGATATAAAGCGGAAATTTTTTTAACCAGCAACTGAGCATCCATGAGCAGTAACTCTTAATTAACAAGGGATTGGATTATTTAAGAATATAGCAGGCTTATAGTAGTGCTTACTATAGGGAATTTTCAAAGCGCATTTTTCGCCCTAACACAAAAGAGCGATGCTAAACAAAAAGCCCCTGCAAATGGGGGGATTGCAGGGGCATAAATCTTTCAAATTACATTGGGCATTAACGTGTCCCAGAAATGGAAGAAACTTTTTCAACAAAAAGCCATATAAAGCATCCTGTTCAATAAGTTACCTTGTCATAATAATCGTCTCACATGACAGAACAACGACACTTTTATGATAAGAATATGACCTGAGGCGACAGTAAAATGATAACTAACAGCAATTAGCCTAAAATATTCGCCCACTATTTAAACTGAGTTAATTTCAGTTACTCACTATGTTTTTTTGATTGAAGATAATGCTGCAGCGCATCTCCTGGGACTGAGCTGGCAGTAGCCACGGCAATGGCGGCCCATCTTGCCCCTTCTTCCATGGCTTGGGTAATGGCTTTTTGCTGGCATAAATAATGGATTAAGCCTGCGGCAAAGGCATCTCCAGCCCCTGTAGTATCTAACACTTGCGCTGTTACTGCTGGTACATGAAACTGTTCATTGGCACTATAGGCTATCGCCCCATTCTCGCCATCGGTGACCACAAAGTATTGCAATGACTCACCGGCAATTTTAGCGGCAAAATCCCACTTATTGTCATCACAGCGGCCATGCATATCGGTAATTGAAGCAATTAAAATATGGCATGGTCGTACCCGCTCATCTTTAGCTAACTGCGATACGACCAAGCAATGATCAAGGGCTGATGCGGTCCATTGACTAATGCCTTTAGCTGATGAGTTAGTGTATAGCGCATCCCATTGTTGCCAGTTTGGCGGCGTGCTTAGTTCAAATAGGGGTCTTTGTGGGCGGATAATAGTGCGTTCACCATCGGGCGTCATCACCAATAACATTTCACAGGTTGCGCCATCAAAGCGTTCCACTAAGCGGCAATCTAGCCCCTTGGTGCTGGCTTGAGCCAAAATCCAATTACCTATCTTGTCAGAGCCCACTTGGCTCACTAACGAGACATTGTGCCCAGCCCATACCAAACCGATGCCGGTATTAGCACCACCGCCACCGAGCCGTAAGCCGCCATCTTGATAATGAAAGCGACCTCCGGTTTGCAGCGGTTTATCTAATTCCAGTAAGCGGTCACAGTTAATGTTGGCAAGCAGTAAAATATTAGCCATAGCGGTCTCTTTTAACAATCCAATGTCCAATGCACCAAAATCATCATGATAAAAATGACGAGGATGGTGGGACAGTGATGATGCATTCAAAATCAGTATACTGCAAATAACAAAAAAGGCAGTGACCATGGTCACTGCCTTTCATTAACTTATTTCTCAAGCTTGGGGCGCTTACATATCAGCGGCTTGCAAGGGTTTACGTAATTGAGCGCGAACATTATCCATGCCTGAATAAAATTCTTTCATCATCAATAAGCCCATCATTTTACCGTTATCGGTCCAAATGAGGTTATCAGGATCGTTCGGGTCATTTTTAATTGCACCTATGGCTCTCATTGAGGCCATTTCTTTAAACAATGCGGTATCTAAGTTAACGCCGAAGGTTTCACGGAAATACTTACGTGATAAACGACCAGAGAACATGCCCAGTAAGAAGCGATATTGCATCACTTCTTTCTTGCCATATTGCTTTTGTTGCTCGACACCCATTTTGCCATTGGCAATGCGCTCTTGGTATTTTTTAAGCGAGAAGGTATTCACGTATAAGGTGTCATCTAAGAAACTAAATGAACCTGAACCTACGCCTAAGTATTCATCATAATCAATAACATACTCATCAAAGCCTTCGTTCTGCGCTTTACCAAATGCCCAACCTGATAGCTGAGTATATTGACCATTTAAGGTATTAAGAATTTGACGATACTGACGGGCCATATCACCATGAGGAGCGGCTAATTTACCCTTAACACTCTTACGTGTTTGGTGAGTAATCATCAATGGATAAGTGGTGATTTGACGAGGGTCTAGCTTAGACGCCATATCTAAATCATGCTGAATAACTTCATCTGTTTGACCGCGGAAACCAAAAATCAAATCAACATTGATAATCGGGAACAGCTCTTTTGCCGCCATAATTTTATCAAATGTTTGCTGACCGGTACCGAATTTCTCAATGCGGTCTGTCATCGCTAAAATGTCATCATTAAAGCTTTGCACACCAATAGACATACGATCGACTAAGCCTTCTAACTGCTTAAAGCCAGGGCTGTCTAAGTGCTGAGGATCGGATTCACACGATACCTCTTTAATATTCGGGAATAGGGTTTTAGCATGCTCGATGGTACGAGCCAATTCATCTTCTAATACCGTGGTGGTGCCCCCGCCGATATACATAGATTCAAAGTCGTAACCGAGGTTTTTAACCATATCCATTTCTTTGCGTAAAGACACGAAATAGCGACGAGCTTTATCTTCATTAAATAAGAAACGATGGAAAGTACAGTATGAACACAAGGTATGACAAAAAGGTACATGAGCATACAGCATGTACTTTTTACCTTCTACTGGCGCTGGCATCATTTCCGCTGAAACCGTGTCTAAACGCAAATTACGATCAACGTAAAATTGCATCACTTTTTCCATCGCACTGATCATCCAATCTGGCGTGGTGATATTGGCCTGATAAGGTGATTGGATAATGGTATCTGATGGACGGATAATTGATGACATGGCAATTCCTAGTTAAAAAGGGGCTCGCAAACAACGCTAATGAGTTGCTACTCAAGTAGAAAATTTCGATATACGCTACGAGGATGTTAACTATCTAGAAGTTATCAGTTAAAAACAACCAAATCTGTCGATTTTTACAGCCACGATCACAAATTA
Organism: Shewanella sp. 10N.286.52.B9; assembly: GCF_002873635.1. Classification (NCBI taxonomy): domain Bacteria; kingdom Pseudomonadati; phylum Pseudomonadota; class Gammaproteobacteria; order Alteromonadales; family Shewanellaceae; genus Shewanella; species Shewanella sp. 10N.286.52.B9. The sequence goes on along the minus strand of NZ_MCTY01000172.1, from coordinate 37,092 downwards.
GGAGTGATTAAATAACCAATAGCTAATATAAGGTATCACATTGTTAAAAATCATAAAAAGTTCTGTTAAAACACGGTTAACCTAAAGCCGAAATAAAAACACCTCCAAAACCGAAGTCATTGGAGGTGCTTTTTAAGCTTTAGCTAAAAATACTGCAGACCTATTAGTCTTTATATTTTAACTCGCCATTCGCTTTAATTTCATCATACCAAAGGTTGTGATGCTGTTTCGCCCACTGCTCATCACAGTAGCCAGACACCATACAATCCATACCACCTTCAGACATAGCGGTTGCCATGAAGATATGCACGATAGAGAAAGCACAGATTACGATAGCGCTCACTGAGTGAGTAACTAGTGCAATCAAACTTAAGGTACGGCTTGGTTCAAATAAGTTCGGGAACAGTAATAACATTCCTGATACTGAGATGATTAGACCGAATAGAGCAAATGCCCAGAACCATAGTTTTTCACCTGCGTTAGCAAAACCAGCGTCAGGGTGCTTGCCTTTAAATGGACCGAAGTTAATGTAACCACCAACCACCATCATCCATTTAATGTCATACATTTTTGGCATTTGGTTTTTAGCCCAAAGTACTACCATTAACGCCCAACCCAACATGAATGGGATAGCCATGTAATCATGGATAACTTTAGAAGCATTTACCAATCCAGCCCACATACCTTCACCAATGTATGGCTGAAGGAAGTAACGGCCAGCAAGTAGTACTAAACCTGTCAAAATCAATAACATGCAAGGAATCGCACCTAGCCAGTGAATTGATACGTCAAATTTAGACCAGCGATATACCATCTTACCAGTGAAACCACCGTGTAATTTCGAAATACCGTTAATTTTCATAAACAGTACGAAAATGATGATCATGCCAAATAGCGATAAAGCTAAAGCAGGAGCAAGCCAGTCACTACGCAAATCAAATACACGTAAATCATAGGTATTGATTGGTTGTTTATGGAACTCACTTGTTGAAGTCGTACGTCCTTCAGCACCGTCTTTAAGCTGTGCCCATAATTGTGCATTGCCATCTTGAACGGTTAGAGACTCTTCAACATTTCCACTTGCGTGGGCGAAGGTCATGACACTGAACATCAGTGCGATAACAACGCCAATTTGTTTGAACCACTTGTTCATATTACATCCTCTATGCTATTCGATGCCTAGGTTGCCCTAGGCATCATAGCTAAGCTGACTAACACGCTTGGAGATTAACCCCAAACACCTTTGTTAGCTCCGCGGTATGCAACACGCTCGCGGAAGATAGCAGAAACGATTTCTGCATCACCTGCAAGCAGTGCTTTGGTTGAACAAAGCTCAGCACACATTGGAAGTTTACCTTCAGCGACACGGTTAGCACCATATTTCTGACGCTCTTCATTAGAGTGATCAGCTTCTGGGCCACCAGCACAGAAAGTACACTTGTCCATCTTACCGCGAGCACCAAAAGCGCCGCCTTGAGGGAACTGAGGCGCTCCAAATGGACATGCATATAAACAGTAACCACAACCGATACAAGTATCTTTATCGTGCAGTACGATACCGTCTTCAGTTTTGTAGAAACAGTTTGCAGGACAAACAGCCATACAAGGTGCATCACTACAGTGCATACATGCCACTGAGATAGACGCTTCACCTGGTTGACCGTCATTGATAGTCACTACGCGACGACGTTGAATTCCCCACTCTAAAGCAGAGTCGTTTTCGTTTTTACAAGCTGTGACACAACCATTACATTCGATGCAGCGCTTGGTATCACATAAAAATTTCATTGTAGCCATTCGGCAATTCTCCTAGCTTAAACTGCTGTTACGCTTTCTCTACCTGACAAAGCGATGCCTTAGTTTCCTGCATTTGTGTCACAGGGTCATAACCGTAAGTCATTGCAGTGTTACAAGACTCACCTATTACGTAAGGAACAGTACCTTCTGGATAGTTAGGCGCTAAGCTTTCGCCATGCATAACACCCGCGAAGTGGTAAGGCATCCAAGTAACACCTGGTTTAACGCGTGGAGTAACCATAACTTTAATCTTAATACGGCCACCTTCAGCACCTTCTAACCACACAGTATCACCGTCACGTAGACTACGATCTGCGGCATCAGCAGGGTTCATTTCAACAAACATTTCTTGTTGAAGCTCTGCAAGCCAAGGGTTAGAACGAGACTCTTCACCACCACCTTCATACTCAACCAAACGACCAGAAGTCAGTACTAATGGGTACTTAGCTGACGTGTCTTTCTCTTGGATTGACTTGTAAAGAGTTGGTAAGCGATGTACTTGCATATCATCGTAAGTTGGGTACTTAGACACAAGATCACGACGAGATGTGTATAACGGCTCACGGTGAACAGGTACGATATCTGGGAAAGTCCAAACGATACAACGCGCTTTAGCGTTACCGAATGGAATACAACCGTGATTAATAGCAACACGTACGATGCCGCCTAGCAAATCAGTTTTCCAGTTTTTACCTTCAGCTGATGCTTTTTCTTCAGCTGTTAGTTCGTCCCACCAACCTAATTGCTTAAGCATTTGTGCAGAGAACTCTGGGTAACCATCAGTGATTTCAGCGCCTTTAGAGAAGCTGCCATCAGCAAGAATGTTCTCACCTTTGTATTCAACACCGTAACGTGCACGGAAGTTACCACCACCGTCTTTAACGTGTTTGCTTGTGTTATACAGGATTTGAGTACCAGGATGCTTCTGCTCTGGCGTACCCCAACAAGGCCAAGGTAAACCATAAGTTTCGCCTTTAGCAGGTCCGCCAGCAGCTTCAAGAGTCTTGTTGCTGAACGTGCCCCAGTTTTGAGTGTGCTCTTTGATACGCTCAGGGCTTTGACCTGTCATACCAATAGTCCACATACCGCGGTTGATTTCGCGAGTGATGTCTTCAATAACTAGGATGTCATTGGCATCTTTAGCGATACGTTTAGTGTATTGCTCTGCAAAACCAAGCTTTTGAGATAGACGGTACATGATCTCAAGGTCAGTTTTTGATTCGAATAAAGGCTCGATAACCTTTTCACGCCACTGCTGACTACGGCCAGAGTTAGATACTGAACCTTCAGTTTCGAACTGAGTCGCAGCTGGAAGCAAGTAAACACCGTTCTGACGACGATGCATAACACCCGCCATAGTTGGGAATGGATCCACAACAACAACTGTGTCCATCTTATCTAATGCATCACGCACTTCGCTTTGACGAGTTTCAGTGTTAACAGATTGACCCCAGAAGAATGCCATACGGATGTTGTCATTCTGCGCTAGTTTACCCTTCTCTTCTAACACACCATCGTGCCAGCGAGAACAAGGAATACCAGGAGTGGTCATTGGATCACGACCTAAGTAAGTACCTTGGTCGAAACGATTACTAACCCAAGATTTTTCAAGATCCCAAACGTTCGTCCAGTGATCCCAAGCGCCAGAAGTCAGACCGTAGTAACCTGGTAAGTTATCAAATAACAAACCTAAGTCAGTCGCACCCTGTACGTTATCGTGACCACGGAAAATGTTTGTTCCGCCGCCTTTAACACCCATGTTACCAAGGGCTAATTGAAGGATACAGTAAGCACGAGTGTTTGCGTTACCCACGTGATGCTGAGTACCACCCATACACCAAACAACAGTACCTGGACGGTTATCTGCCATCATTTTCGCAGCTTGGTAAACTTCTTCTTCGCTACAGCCAGTTACATCAGCAACTTCTTTAGGCGGGAATTTTTTCACTTCTTCGCGAATTGATTCCATTTCGAAAACACGTTCTTTGATGAACGTCTTGTCTTCCCAACCATTTTCAAAGATGTGCCAAAGCATACCGTAGATGAATGGAATATCAGTACCAGGACGAAGACCACAATGTAGGTCAGCGTGCGCGGCAGTACGTGAGAAACGAGGATCAACAACGATGATTTTCGCGTTGTTTTTCTCTTTCGCTAATAAGATATGCTGCATTGCAACTGGATGCGCTTCAGCCGGGTTTGCACCGATGAAGAAGATTGCATTTGCATTTTGGATATCATTGAAAGAGTTAGTTTGCGCACCATAGCCCCAAGTGTTTGCAACACCAGCTACAGTGGTAGAGTGACAAATACGTGCAGAGTGATCGATGTTGTTTGTGCCCCACATAGCCGCAAATTTACGGTACATGTAACAACCTTCGTTCGAGAACTTAGCACTACCCATGAAGTAAACTGAATCAGGACCTGACTCTTCACGGATATCTTGCATCTTGTCGCCAACTTCGTTGTAAGCTTGCTCCCAAGATAGTTTCTTCCACTTGCCATCAACCAATTTCATTGGGTATTTAAGACGCTTCTCACCGTGACCATGTTCACGTAATGCAGCACCTTTAGCACAATGTCCACCAGCGTTAAATGGGTGATCGAATGCAGGTTCTTGACCTGTCCAAACGCCATTTTGTACTTCAGCGTATAAACCACAACCAACTGCACATGCAGAACATACAGTACGTTTGATTTCAGTTGGTGCATCATGAGCAATTTCTTTTGCTTCAGCTCGACGCATCATGCCAGTGCCCATTAATGAAGCAGCGGCGATACCACCAGTAGCAATACCTGCATTCTTCATAAATTGACGACGGTTGATACCGAGCGACTTGCTAGCAGCTTTAGGTGCTGCTGTAGACTTGCGAGTTAACTTCATCGCTTATTTCTCCTGAATTATCCGCGTAAGCTATCGTAGTAGCTACGAATATGCGCAGTTTCTTTGTAACCATTAGAACCTTTGATACTAATGTTACTCTCGGTTGCTTTTGCCACACTCACACCTGAAACAGCAATTGCTGCAGTAGCAGCGCTACCTACGGTGATGGCTTTCAGCAAAGATCTGCGGTTCAGATCAGGCTGTTGCTTCTTCATCTTTACTCCTGGGTTTAATACACATCTGCTTATCATGCAGATGCCCTCTTAGGCCTTTTTAGTTACCAAACACCATTGTTAATCAATGGTTAAGTGGATGAGCTAAAAAGGTAAAAACACATATAAATGAATCTAGTCCACAAATTTACGCCGCTAATATATAGAGAGAGAGGATAAAATAATATGATCTAACACCTGTTCATTGGCCTAAAATAACCAATAAATAAAGAAAGCGTTAACTGGGTCATGTTTTCAAATCATGCCGTGTGAGAACAAGACTTTGGGGTGGGATTTTAGCTGCATTTACAATGTTAAATAATTTAACAAAGCGATTGAGTTAAAAGGATTTTTATACAGTTTTTGTCTAAATAAACACCACAGCAACCATATAACTTTTAGGACTTACAACCTGTACCTATAGTGCTTTTGGTTATTAAAATAACCAATAGTTAGCTGCCCACAAATCACTCAGTAAATATTAACAAGCAAGTTACTTTGTAGCATGAGTAGCACGCAGAAAGCGTCCAAGAAAATTCAGTAATAACTGCAATCAATAAGCCACTAAAATTGGTCCAAGTAGCTCTTGGAATAGCTGTTGGAATAGCGGCCTAAATTAAGCGATTTATTCGCCTGCTGCGAGCAATAAAATAGGTACTGACAAAACTACCCGTTCCGCCAGCAGGCAGATATAAAAACACCTCAACAAGATAGACTCTGTTGAGGTGTTTTAAGCACAAACTAAAAATATGCTAAGTCATTATTACTTCTGATATTTTAACGTGCCATTCGCCTTGATTTCATCATACCAAACGTTGTGATGCTGCATCGCCCAGTTTTCATCACAATAGCCTGAAACCATGGATTCCATACCACCTTCACTCAATGCTGTTGCCATCCAAATATGCACAATGGTAAATGCAATGAGAATCGCAGCACTAATGCCATGAATAAGTAGCGCGGCCATTGAAGCTTCACGGGGTAAATCTAATCCCGGTAACACTAGCATGATGCCTGATACACTGATGAATAGGCCAAAGAACACTAATGTCCAAAACCACATTTTTTCACCGGCGTTGGCAAAACCACTATCTGGATGCTTACCTTTAAATGGACCGAAATTGATGTAACCACCAACCACTAAAAACCATTTAAAATCATACATCTTAAAGGTTTGCAGTGGCATCCACTTAACGATACTCAGTAACCAAGATACGATAAAGACTGGACCAACCCAATCATGCACTAGCTTGCAAAAGGCTATAATTCCAGCCCAAATACTCGCACCGACATAGGGCTGAATAACAATTTTACCTAGTATGATCACCAGACCAGTTAGCATTAACGTTAAACAGGCAACGGCCATAATCCAATGCAGCCAAATATCTGCTTTAGACCATCGCTCAACCATCTTGCCTGAATACCCCTTCGCCAATTTTGCTGGGCCATTAACAAAGTAGAATAGTAAAAATGCAGCAAATACACCTACGAGAGCTAACGCCACTCCGGGAGTAATATAGTCATCTCTGATTATTCGACCTTGATTGCCCGCAACATTAATCAGTACGCCGGGTTCAATACCTTGAGCTGTTGTAAAGCCAGAGTCGCCAGCTTTCACTGCTCGCCATAATTCAGCCGGGTTTTCCTTCCCTGCCTGCTGCTTACTTGATTGTTCATCTGCCGCTAAGGTTGTGGTTGCAAAACCTAACCCCATCACCAGAACCAACAGAGCAAACAAGCTACGCAGTGATTTGTTTAACTGTTTGTTTAACATTGTCACTCCTTGCTTGGTTACGGACAAAGCCCGTAACCTTTGCACTGTCTAAACCATATCACCCGTTTTAGGATCATAGCCCCAAATGGTATTCGGATTACCGCGCTTAGACATACGTTCGCGATAGATACTCGATACGATTTCGGCATCACCAGCAAGCAGGGCTTTAGTTGAACAAAGCTCAGCACACATAGGTAACTTACCTTCAGCAATACGGTTTGCACCGTACTTCTGACGCTCGGCATCGGAATGGTTTTCTTCTGGGCCACCGGCACAGAAAGTACATTTATCCATTTTACCGCGGCTACCAAATGCGGTCTTTTTCGGGAACTGTGGCGCTCCAAAAGGACATGCATAAAAACAGTAACCACAACCGATACAAGTATCTTTATCGTGTAGCACAATGCCATCGTCGGTTTGATAGAAACAATCCGCCGGACATACGGCCATACAAGGAGCATCGGTACAATGCATACATGCAACAGAAATTGACGCTTCACCGGGTTCACCATCATTGATAGTAACCACGCGGCGACGCTGAATACCCCACTCTAAAGCGGAATCGTTTTCGTTCTTACAAGCTGTGACGCAACCGTTACACTCGATGCAGCGTTTTGTGTCACACAAAAATTTCATGACTGCCATAATGGCTTATCTCCTCATCAAGTTAATTAGGCTTTGCTGATCTGACACAAGCTAGACTTAGTCTCTTGCATCTGAGTCACAACATCATAACCATAGGTCATTACGGTATTGGCAGCTTCACCAATAATGTAAGGTACGGTTCCTTCAGGGTAATTTTTCTCTAGGCTCTTGCCTTCGAATACACCCGCGAAATGGTATGGCATGAAACATTCACCAGCAATGACTCGTGGAGTCACCATTGCTTTAACTGTGATTTTAGCGCCTTCTGGACTGTGAACGAATACATCATCACCATCACGTAAGCCGCGGTCGGCTGCATCAGCAGGGTTAATCTCAATAAACATTTCTTGCTGCAATTCTGCAAGCCATGGATTTGAGCGTGTTTCTTCACCACCACCTTCATACTCAACTAAGCGACCCGTAGTTACCGCTAATGGGAAGTCTTTAGCAAAGTCTTTTTCTTGAATAGACTTATACAGAGTTGGAAGACGTGCAACCATACGATCTTCGTAAGTTGGGTACTTAGCCACTAAGTCGCGACGAGGGGTATATAACGGCTCGCGATGAATCGGGATATCATCTGGGAAGTTCCACACAATACAACGTGCTTTGGCATTACCGTATGGGATACAACCGTGATTGATAGCAACACGTTGAATACCACCAGAAATATCTGTTTTCCAGTTTTTACCTTCAGCGTGAACTTTCTCTTCAGCAGTTAAGTCATCCCACCAGCCAAGCTGTTTCAGCATGTCAGCGGTGAACTCTGGGTAACCGTCTTTGATTTCAGATCCTTTTGAATAAGAACCTTCAGCAAGAATATTATTACCGTTATGCTCAACACCGTAACGTGCACGGAAGTTACCACCACCATACTTAACTTCACGTCCAGTGCGGTAAAGAATTTGCGTACCTGGATGTTTGTTTTCTGGCGAGCCCCAACAAGGCCAAGGTAAACCGTAGGTTTCACCTTTAGCTGGACCACCTGGCGCTTCTAAGCTTTCCATATCGAATGTGCCCCAGTTTTCTTGGTGCATTTTCAAACGCTCAGGGCTCTGGCCAGTGTAACCAATGGTCCACATACCTTTGTTGAACTCACGGGTCATATCTTCAATCAACGGCTCATCGCCATTCACTTTAATATGCTTACAGAACTCAGCATCGATACCCCATTTTTTCGCCAGCTTGTACATGATAATGTGGTCAGCTTTTGACTCAAATAATGGTTCGATAACTTGTGAGCGCCACTGCAGTGAACGGTTTGAAGCAGAGACTGAACCGTATGTTTCAAACTGAGTTGCAGCAGGTAATAAATACACACCGTCAGTTCGTTCGTGCATGACACCTGCCATCGTTGGGAATGGGTCCACAACAACAACTGTATCCATTTTGTTCAATGCTTCACGCACTTCACGACCACGGGTTTCAGTATTGACTGATTGCCCCCAGAAGAATGACATACGAATATTATCTTTCTGCGCAATCTTAGATTTGTCTTCAAGGACACCATCATGCCAGCGAGAACATGGAATACCCGTTGAAGTCATTGGATCTTGACCTAGACGTTGCTCTTGATCGAAACGGGCTTTAACCCACTCGTAATCCAAGTCCCATACATTACACCAATGTTTCCATGAACCTGTTTTAAGGCCATAGTAACCTGGCAATGTATCAAACAATAAGCCAAAGTCAGTTGCACCTTGAACGTTATCATGGCCACGGAAGATGTTAGTTCCACCACCAGAAACACCCATATTACCAAGGGCTAATTGGAGGATACAGTATGCACGAGTGTTAGCATTACCTATGTGATGCTGAGTCCCACCCATACACCAAACCACAGTACCAGGCTTAGTTTCAGCCAGTAACTTGGCGACACGATGCATCTGCGCTTCAGGCACGCCAGCAACATGTTCAACTTCGGCAGGGGTCCACTTTTTCACTTCCTCACGGATACGTTCCATACCGTATACACGTTGGTCGATGAATGTTTGGTCTTCCCAACCATTTTCAAAAATGTGCCACAACAAACCATAAATGTAAGGAATATCCGTACCAGGACGAATATGCACGAACTCGTCAGACTTAGCTGCAGTTCGAGTGAAACGCGGGTCGACTACGATAATTTTCGCGCCGCGCTCTTTACCTTCAAGGATGTGTTGCATTGAAACCGGATGAGCTTCACAAGGGTTCGAACCGATAAACATCATCGCTTTCGAGCTACGCATGTCGTTAAAAGAGTTTGATTGCGCACCGTAGCCCCAAGTGTTTGCAACACCGGCTACAGTGGTAGAGTGACAAATACGTGCAGAGTGGTCGACATTGTTGGTGCCCCACATTGCTGCCAATTTGCGGTACATATAAGCTTGTTCGTTTGAAAACTTCGCACTACCCATGAAAAATACTGAATCAGGACCAGATTCTTGACGAATATCGAGGGCTTTTTGACCCACTTCTTCAATGGCTTGCTCCCAAGAAAGTTTCTTCCATTTGCCTCCTTCTAGCTTCATTGGGTATTTAAGACGTTTTTCACCATGACCATGTTCACGCAGTGCAGCACCTTTGGCGCAATGGCCACCAGCGTTAAATGGGTGATCGAATGCAGGTTCTTGACCTGTCCATACACCATTTTGCACTTCAGCATAAATACCACAGCCCACTGAGCAGTGAGAACAAATAGTACGTATCACTTCAGTCGGCGCATCGTAAGCAACATCTTTTGCTTCAGCTTTACGCATCATTCCGGCGCCCAGCATTGAAGCGGCAGCAATACCACCTGTAGCAAGGGTTGCAGACTTCAAAAATTGGCGACGATTGAGTCCAAGTGCAGGTTTATCTGCGACTTTGACTGCTTCTGTTTTGCGGGTTAATCGCATCACATATTCTCCTTAAATTACTTGCTACTACGTAATGTGTCGTAATAACTACGTACATGGTCTGTTTCTCTATAACCATCACTTTTACCTACAACGGGTGTAGCTTCTGGTGAGGCGGCAAGAGCTTGTCCGCTAACAGTGGCAACTGCGCCAGCGGCACTGCCGACAGCCAATGCTTTTAGCATTTGACGACGACCCATGTCGGAAGCTTGCTTCTTCATAGTATCTCCTTAATTTAACGCGTGTTATAAGAGTAAAATTACTCTCTGTTTTTATGGAAGTTGCCTTCCTTTTCAGTCTATGCCACAGAGTCAAACTCTGTGGCATAAATCTTTGCACCAACAGCCTAAAAATTACCTAAGAGGCAAGTTCATTGGTTGATGGTTCAATCTTGTCTGCTTCATCAGCAGCAGTTTTTTCGGCTTCAGAACCTGGGCAATTAACTGGAATATCTAAGCTTAGTTGCTCAAACTCATTGGCTTCAATGATGAAAAATGCTTTTGCTAGCTGCGCCACAGGCACATAAAACGCTGCACTCGGTGTTTTCTCTAAGGTGTCACAAAAGCGCGCAATCCAGCTGCCAATATGGCGCTGATAAAATGCTAATTGACGATAACCTGGCGCCTCTAAAATCAAGGTACCCATCACTTCACATAATGCTGCAACATGATCTTCTGGCTCTTTAACGTCTTCTTCGCGAGCAAAACCTAATTGCATTAAATCTTGGCGTAACAGTGCTAATGGCTTATCCATTAACGAGCCTGTCATAAACCAGCTGCCGTATGGCAATACTTCACCACGGCCAACACCGAAGAAAATATTGAAGTATTCTTCTTCAAGTTGCTCTTGTGTGTACTGGGTCGCAGCTGCCTTTAGCGCCAGCCAAGCCGTGCTCATGTCGTTATCATCTTCAGCTTCTGTTTCTATTTCGATGTCAGCTAAAAATGACAGCAGTTCTTCACTCGGATGGCGACGTAGTAATGCAGCTAATAATTGGTAAATATCTGCCCGTAGCTGATCGTTTTCTGAAATTTCTCTAACTAATTCGGTCATATTGGATCTCTTATCGAAGTTGCTTCTCTGGGTCTTCAAGAATGTCTTCAAACATATCTTTTACGCGGCAATCACCACACATTTTTAGGCGCTCAATATTGGCGTTAAATGCAGAATGTCCACCAATCATATCGATCATTCTATGAACCATCGATTGTGTAGCAAAAGCGGTTCCGCAACGAATACACTCGAACGGAGCCTCTTCTTTTAACGTTTGACGCTGCTGACGTGCTGCTTGGTCCAAATTGATTTGCGGCGTTAAGCTAATCACGTTTTCAGGACAAGAGGTTTCACATAAACCACATTGCACACAGTCTTGCTCTACAAAATGCAGTGACGGTGATTCACCACCATCGGTTAATGCTTGTGTTGGGCAGGTTGCTACACAAGACATACACAAGGTACATTTATCAACTTCGACGTTAACTACACCGTAAGGCACATTGCTCATTGCAATGGCACTATCAGTCGCTGCTGCTTGTTCATTTAAATGATCAATTGCAGCGTATAATGTTTCGCGCTTGGTACTTGGCGTGAACGCAGCAGGTACGATTAATGGCCAATCTAGGCTTATGGCTAACTTATCATCTAAGGCTGCTAATGCTTGGGTGTCTATCAAGCTAATGCGCTGTGGCTGACCCATTTCATCTAGAATGCTATTAGCTAATATTAGTTCACCATTTAACATTTGCGTTAACGTGGGTGCAGTCGCATCGGTATTTAAAATTAATACCTGACGTGCGCCCCATGCTAATGCTGACATCCAATGATCAATGCTAGCAACCGTGATTTCTTCCAGCTCAACTGGAATGATGTCACCCACTAGATCAGCGGTAATGTGCTCTGCACCAACGGCACCGTCATGGAATAAGATGACAGGGGCAGCTTGTGCTTGCTCAAGGTAACGACTAACCAGTTTTTGAATATAGCTATGAAGTGCTTGTGGCGTTGGTAAATCAAATGCGATAGCCCCTGTAGGACAAGCATTAGTACAACTACCCGCACCATGACAAAGGTAAGGATCAATTTCGATTTTTTGTTCGATGCTACTAATTGCATCAGCAGGGCAGAAGTTTAAACAGCGATTACAGCCATTGACGCCATTACGGTTATGAGCACAGATATCACTGTTCACCTTCACATAACGTGGCTTATCAAATTCACCAACTAAATCTGGAATTTGCTCCAGCGCATCAGCTAATTTATCTGCATCTTGACCGACATAGAAATAACCTGGTGGTAGCATTTCAAGGTTAAGACATGGCGACATGCTCAGGTCTAAAACCATATCAAAATGCGGCTTACGAATAGCAACAAGACTTAACTCAGTCGCCGCTTGGTTTTCACCCGCGCCTTCATTCTCAACGGTTACCTGAAACTGACCTAAAAAGCCTTTAACAGAAATAAGTTTGTTGTAATAGCTTTCGCTATTTACTGCAGCGTTCATTACCGCTTCAAGATGAGCTTCATCTTGGCTGGTAATGGCTTCATTTGCCAAAATAACCGTATTGGCCATGGTTGACAGTTTATCCGCAGCTAATCGGGCCAAATCTTCTGGGCCGATGACTAACACATTGCCTTCAGTCGTATAACTGACTGTTGGCGGGATCAAGTTTTGGATCACTTGAGTCTGTGCTAATACCTGCTGGCGAACTTGTTTTAGTTCTAGCGGGGTTTGACTATTGCTCACATTGCGTTCCTGAACAGTTTTTTAACGCTTAGGTGATTTATCAGGGCTGCAAATCCATTTTGTATTTAAACATTTATTTAAATACATCAGCTTAAAATGATAAACAAAACACCTTATACGCTAAATAGTGGACTAAAATTTTTAACTACACACTAAGCCTTAGCGCTACTTGAAGCCGTTATAGCTTCTTCATCAACCATTCCCAGAACATCACTCTGGTCTTGGTTGGTATCTAAGTCAGTGGCAGACACGATTTCGCTCTTATCATTTAATACTGGTGAGGCATCAGTTGTATCAACAACTGTGTCATCATCCTCACGAGCAAGTAACTCTTGCTCTTCCGTTTCTTCTTTGTCTTTTACGACGTTACGGAAGACTTTTTTGGCTAATTCAGCCGAAACTTCGGCAGACAATTTAGGTTGATTACTGTAATCAAGGGCGTACTCGAGTAAGCCGTCGATTTCATTGTATTGGGGTTGTTTCCACAGTGCTTTTAACGCTGCTGATTTCGCTTGAGGTGATACATTCGCCCCCATAAACGAAGCAAAACTGCCTCCAACTTCAATTTTTTCGGGATCCGGTAAATCTTCAGCTTCAAGGATCTTCTCAGGCTGAGGCGCTTCTTGTATGGCATCCTCAGTGGAAGAGTCAGCAAGGCTTTCTTCCTCTGCCGCCACACTCTTTTGCTGCAGTTCAGTCTCACGAGCAGCTTCAGCTTCAACTTGCTCACGACGCTCAGTCCAACGAGAGAAAAAACCTTTCGAATTATTGCTCATTAATGTCTCCGAAGGTGATCTGTGCTAGGGCCAGTATCCTTTCGGCGGTTCACATGCTTACGGCGTTTAGCTGATATTTCAACTTCGCCATGACGGGTGATGAAAGCTTCAACCCAACATGCCAGTGCTTCTGGCATTGGGATATTCAGCACTGGGGTTTCAGACTCCAAACAGGCTGCGGCAATATTTTGGTCTGCAGAGATAGCAGCAGGAACCCAAGTGCCATCCGATAACTCATCACAAACGATATATAACATGGTGTTATCCATGTCTAAATTTATCCGGTAACTGCCACGTTCATCTTTATAAAGTTGAAACAATATTAATTTGGCCCCTTCAGGTGCCTCATGAGTCGCAGGAACCATTTGTTCCACTTCCCAAGTGATTGAGGGCCAACGCCCCATCATTTTTTCGACTTTTCTAAGCGAAACATACATAGGCCAAACATTTTCAGTGTGTTGCATACAAGCCTTGCCCTTAAAACATAAATCCACAAGAAATAAATAAAATATATATTAACAACGACTTAAAAGTTGCTCTTGATTATTTTTAGAAGCTAAAAACCACTTTATTTCTCTTAACTAATCAGTACACTGCAAAAATAGTGCCAGATAAATAAGAACAAAAAGCTAGATCCAGATCTCCTAATTATCACTAAGAGTAGGACAATTTGTCTATATTGCTAATTATACTAGGACATAAGGCTACGTTAATTAGTCGCTGCTGATTAACATCAGAGTTAGATCACGCATTTACAAACTACATTGCCGCCTCGGGAATAAAAGTTGCTATGCTGATAGTTAATTAGTTTTCATTACCATCCTCACTACCGAGCTAGTTAACTATTTCAGAGGCCACACTTTCAATGACCCAATCAAATGCTAATAAATCGCTAAAACTGGTCAAAACCAATGCTGAAGTTCCCCTTACAATTGCAGTTAAAGCAATTAATGAGCAAGGAGAGAGTGTTGATAAATTCGTGGCCTGTGAAAGACCATTAACGGTATATTTGAACTGGCAACCCATAGTGACCTTAATGACCTTGGGCGCAAAACCTGAGTCATTAGCTTTGGGTTACTTGAAAAATCAGGGCTTTATTAACGATGCCAGCTTACTTGAATCAATTATCGTCGATTGGGATGTTAACTCTGCAGCCATTTTGACTAAAGAGCAAACAGCTGATTTAGATAAACAATTATCTGAAAAAACCGTCACTTCAGGTTGCGGTCAAGGTACTGTTTACGGTGGTTTCATGCAAGGGCTCGATGATATAAAGCTGCCAACGCCCCAATTACAACAATCAACCTTATATAGCCTGCTAAAAAACATTAGTGCTTATAATGAAACCTACAAAAATGCCGGTGCCGTCCATGGTTGCGGCATTTGTAAAGACGACCAAATTTTAGCTTTCATTGAGGATGTTGGCCGCCATAACGCGGTTGATACCCTCGCGGGCGACATGTGGCTTGAAGGTGAAAATGGGCACGATAAGATTTTCTATACCACTGGCCGTTTAACCTCTGAAATGGTGATAAAAATTGCCAAGATGGGTATACCAGTATTGTTATCACGCAGTGGTGTCACTCAGATGGGGTTAGAACTAGCTCAAAAGTTGGGGATCACTATTATTGCCAGAGCCAAGGGGCGTCACTTCTTGGTTTACCACGGCGCAGAAAATATTGAATTTGATGCGATGAAAGTTTAGCGTTACCTATTAACGCAAACAATTGATAACAAGGTGATGACCACCTTGTTATCACTCATCATGTAACCCTATGCTAAATAGCATTATGCCTAAATTTAGCCCACTGCTTTCTTGCCGCTTCGGGCAAATAACTCCAAGCTAAAACCCGGGTAATTTTATTGCCTTGCTTCATTTCAATGGTCTGCACACTATCGGCATGTAACTGTTTTAATAATTGATAACAGGGCTTTAGGTTTTCTGACTTGGACACTAATGAGCTAAACCACAAACATTGTTGCCCAAACTGCTGACTTTCTTTAATCATATTAGTTAAAAACTGCTGCTCACCACCTTCACACCATAACTCAGCTTTTTGCCCACCAAAATTAAGTGCGGCACTACTTGAGCTAACGGCTGGCTTTTGGCTGTGCTTTTTAGCTCTGTTGGCGGCTAAATTGGCATTTTTCTTGGCGCTGCCTTGACTCGCTTCGGCTAATGAGCGATGAAATGGCGGGTTGCACAGAGTAATATCAAAGCGCTCATTATCCCCGATAATTCCGCTAAAAATAGCTTGAGGATTAGTCTGTTGGCGCAGGTCAATTTTCGATGCTAAATCAGGGTTATGGCTAATAATTTCAGCGACATTTGCAATTGAAACTGGGTCAATATCGCTGGCGACAAACTGCCAACCATAGCTTTTAACCCCTAATAATGGATAAATACCATTAGCACCGGTGCCAATATCCAATGCACGGATCTTATTTCCTTTAGGCGCTTTACCATTAACAGCCAGTAAATCAGCAATGTAATGCAAATAATCTACTCGACCTGGTACTGGCGGGCACAAGAACCCTGCCGGAATATCCCACTGCTCAATGTGATAATCAGTCAATAAAATTGCTGCGTTGAGGCTTTTGACCGCTTCAGGATCTGAGAAGTCGATTGAAAGATTACCGTAGGGGTTTGGTCTGACAAAGTGGGACAATTTGGGACACTTTTTTATTAATCCTTCGAAATCATAACCTTGATTATGCTTATTTCGCGGGTGTAGTGTTTTCACTTGAGTATGAGCGACGCCTTTGCTTGCCACCTTAGTCGGCGCAGATGTTTGCTTGTTCGTTTTGTTGCCAGCTTTACTGTTTTTCATGCAAATGTTCATTAATCATATAGGTATTTAGTAAACAGTAAATTAACCACGGACTGTTCACCCGTTTCAGCTTCTAGCAGTCGATTAACCGTTTCAAAGCACGCACGACGAATATCCTCTCTTCCGGTCAAGGACTTAACCTTGTCTTCAGGCTGATTTCCTAGCACTTCAACGATGGCGGCTCGCAGTAACGGATCATGGTGCTCTATCTGCTGCAATTGTTTAGGATCTTTAACCATTAACTCAACACTGATTTTTACAAAACCGAGTTTTTTGCGGTTAGAGATATAGTTAGTGACAATGTCAGGTTCGAAACCATAGTAAGCAAAGTTCCCAGTGGCTTTGTCATCTGCGCTATGCGCATTGGGGAAAAAAAACAGTGCAACTAACACTGCGAATAGGTACTTTGCCATAGTTAATCAAACTCCATTATTTAAATCTGCCTAATAGCAGCGGCTATCCAGCCATTGCTCTGTCATGATAAACTGCACTCGTTTGAGTATATTGTAACGAGTATTGAATGAACGTGACCAGTCTTAGCTTCCCGTATGGTGAATCAATCCAGTGGTTTTCACCTGATGCAATCAATTCTATGCCGCAATCGGCACTAAAAGAATGGTTACTCGCTACCGGTAGTTTAACCCAAAAGCTTAAAGGCTGTTGCCACGATTTTGAAGTTAAAGTCCTTGGCGAACAACTTACGACACCATTAGCAGGGGAATGCCCGCAGCAAAAGCAGGTTTGGGTAAGAGAAGTACTGCTGTGCCTTGATGGCGAGCCTTGGGTGTTTGCACGCACCTTAATCCCTGAGAACCTAGCCAATGATCAACACAACTTTAAAGCCTTAGGTAAGCGCCCATTGGGTGAACTACTGTTTACCAGTGCTGATATTGTCCCGGGCAAAATAGAGGTCGCTGAATTTGAAAGCTGCACTAAGCTAGCCCAACTGGCAACCCGCCTGTCCCAACCTGTCACCTCTTCACTTTGGGGGCGTCGCCGTTACTTTAACTTAGCCAACCAAGACATTATTGTTAGCGAAATTTTCCTTCCTTATGCGGTTAAGCAAATTAACGCCTTAACACTAAAGCAATCTTGTTAAAGTTAGTCCAACAAAGCCATGCGGTTTACCATACGTGGGCAACATCATGGCTATTTGTAAAGTAACCATAAAGCTTATGGCCTTATGTTTTAGTCGAGAGCCTTACAAGAAGTAAGCTCAGTAGCAACAAATACACCCCAGCTAAACTACCGCCACTACTGCTTTGAGATCCATCGTCGCCAGCAATTGTCTGGTTTTCGCCCATAAACTCTGAAGTAACTACACCATTTAGTTTAAATTCGACGATTGCCCTTGAGCTGTCTGACGATTGCGCCTGCACCTCCATCGTTAAGCCCAGTTCAGGTAACACCATGCCTGATTGCGGTTGCAGGGGCGCTGAGTAATCAGCATTATCATCAAATAAACTAAAGTTACTTAGAGCGCTATCGTTAGCGTAGCTTGACTGAGGATATAAGCTAAAGCTGGCATCACGTACCTGCACACTTGAAGACCCGCCAGTTATTAGACTCTGGTCAGCATCAATAACCCCGATAAAGCCATAACCTTCATGCTCGGCGACATTGTTATCTTCATAGTTGTTATTTTCGAGCCATAATAAAATACCGGGCTCGTAGCCGACACTTTGCAAGCCCGCATCAATACCTTGATGGTTTCTCAGTTGCACAATATAGCGTTGCGGCAAACCGGGTAAGGTATCATCGATCCTTGAAAAACCCACTAAATCAACTTTGCCTTGCTCTTCGGCCCCGTCTTGGTAAATGTTGACGCCTTGCTGATTAATTTCAATTTGGTCAATAACAATACCGTAGTCACCTACAGCTTGATCCGTTACATAGCTCATTTCAACTTGCACACTTTGCCCTGAAAAATCGCTCAAGTCATAAACCAGTTCAACCCAAGCATCTGTTCCTGAAGCGCCAGCTATATCGCTCGATACCCCAGAAATATAGTGCTCTACATTGTTGAACAGAGGGTTACTGGCACTGGTATGGTTGCCGACAATGGCTACGCCATCAATCAACAATTGCATATAGTCATAATCTGTTTCTATGCTCCAATGTGCCTGCATAACAAGCTCAATCTGTGCGTCAGCGGGTAAATCTACCTCGAAACTCAGACTATTGGTAAGTTGATGGCCTTTACCTGAATGGTATTGATAGTCGCCAACTAAAGGTGACTTAAAGGCGAAGGGGGGATTGGGTAATGCGATGGACAATTGATTCACAGCATCAGCATTAACTGCTGCAAAAACCTCAGCAGTCAAACCTTCAGCAGTAATATCGGCCAAGTCGATGGCTTGCTCATTGACCCACTTGCCTTGGTAACGTTGTTGCAGATATGAACGGGCATAAGGACTTAAGCCCGCAGGCTTACTGCCAGCAATATAAGGATTACCCGCTTGCGCTTGACCCACCCAAGTACCACTTGCCATTAACGACCAGTAACCCACTGGCGCGCCATCCCCCAGATTAGTGTCGTATTCATCAGGCAGGCCTAAATCATGACCAAACTCATGGGTAACGACCCCGGTACCTGAGTCGATAGGCTGAATGGTATAGCCATAAACTTTCATTGACGTGCCAGGAAGAGCTTGTCCTTGGCTATTGGCACCAACAAAAAAGCGATGCGACCAAATAGCATCGGTGCCTAACACGCCGCCGCCCGCCTCTTCACCAATACTGGAATGAAATATGACAATGTGGTCTATGATGCCATCAGGCTCATTTTCATTGCCGTTGTTATTAAAATCAAATGGATCTTCACTATCGAATTCAGCTAATTCTGTCGCGCTCATCCCTTTAACGGCCTGAGTAACGGCTTCCATAACCAATTCAGGTACTGCAATATCATTATCACTGAAAACCGAATTATTGGCGCCATAGTAAGCAGCATTGTTACTGGCGGTTACCCAGCCTTTAACCTGACCACGAAAGAAAAAACTCTCACCAGAGGCTTGAGCAAAATATTGATAAGCCGTTTGAAGCACCTCACGGTTAGGTCCAGAAAATCCAGATCGAGAAAAAAGCAAATCTTGATAATGTTGTACAGAATAATCGTCATAAAACATTGACGTATCAGACTTGGTTAAACGATTGGCGTTATAGGGTAAATCAGGAAAGTCGACCAATACCGCCAGCACATTCACGGTTTTGGTGACATCCGCGTCAGCCAATGCTGGAGCTGATACTGGTGAGACTTTTATTCGTTGGGATCGATTCTTGGCAGCTATTTGCTTTAGTATTCTGACCTCAGCAGGCAGATAATTATGACTTGCTTTGCGAGTGAACTTCTCTACCGCAGCTTGCTTTGCTGCCTCGCTGGCATCAATTGCCAGCTCACCGCGCTTAATCAACCAGTATTGGATCTGTTGCTGATTCATTACCCCAGCATCTGCTGGAGAAGCGTATTGACTCGGCGCTGCCATGGCGTTTAACGAAAAAAGAGTCATTGCCAATATGGTCATAGCACCAGTAAAGATTTTACTCCATTGAATAGGCATCCTATGCCTCCTTTACTTCCTTTGATTGCACTTTTTAAATGCATTGTTACGCTTGGCGATATAGCAACGAACAATCTCTTGTTGCTGTTGTTCACTCATATCTGTCGTTATTTCACCACTTTTGATTAAATTCTGTTTAACGCCGGACATATCTAAAGGAGGAGGTATTGCCCCACATTGAATGGTATTATTTTGATGCGTTAATTGGGTCTGATTAGAGCCGTTTTCGGCGCTATTACTATGGCTACAGCCCCAAATAACCCAGCTAAAAAAGATAGCGAATACAATGCGCATAATGAACGCCCAAACAACGAAGATGAATCAAAGAGTAATATTAAGTAAAGTTGCTAAAACGGCTTTACACAACTTTTTAGAGCGATTTCTATACAACTAAAGAAGTAAAAAATAATCGAAGATAAACTGAAAGGTAGAGAATATTGCGTAGAAAACCAAAAGGCCGCATTAAGCGGCCTTGTTGACTATAGCGATGCCTGACATGAGCTGATTAGCCGGCAGTTTTTAAATAGCTCGACACCCCGTCTAAGAACATTTGCACCGAAATCATTACCAGCACCATACCCATTAGACGCTCGACTGCGGTTAAGCCTTTTTCGCCTAATATGCGAGTAAAGACTTTATAGAATAGTAAGATAACTGCGCTCACACCCCAAGCCGCCACTAAGGCAATAGTCCAATCCATCATTCTGCTACTGTCACTGTGCGCCAATAATATTAATGCAGCTAACACTGATGGCCCAGCCATTAACGGTATAGCCATAGGAACAATAAATGGCTCTTCACCGGCGGCTAAACCTACCACGCCGCCCGGTTGTGGGAAAATCATCCTAATGGCAATTAAGAACAAAATAATCCCGCCTGCAATACTCACTGACTCTTGACGCAGGCTAAGAAAATTAAGGATCACCTCGCCGGCAAACAAGAACAGCAACATGATTGCCAGCGCAAACAATAATTCACGAATAAGCACTCGGCGGCGTTTTTTGGGTTCAATATGTCGCAAAATTGAAGCAAAAATAGGCAAGTTGCCCAAAGGGTCCATAATCAGGAAAAGCATGACTGCAGCAGAAAAGATGTCCATTACATTAGTTCTATTAATTATTAACAATGAACTACTATTGTATACTTAATACAGTCATTTGGCAGAAATAACCGTGACTTTCGCTCTATCTTGCAACGCTGAAGGCTATCTTTACCGTGTAAATTGTCATCATGAGTGATAATCAAGCAAAGCAAGTATTAAGTTAATTGAAAGACTGCGATATACTGCGGTGTTTTTTCCGTTTCATTGATTCTTTGGATCCCATGCTCTATCTAGCTGCTAGTTGTATTGCACTTTTATTCGGACCGCTTTTTTATCGCTACTTCTCATCAGGGAGTGGGCTACAAAAAGGCTTAGATGGATTTATCTTCGTCTCATTAGGCGGGTTGGTGCTTATCCATATTTTGCCTGAACTCCTTGAACATGGTGGTTTTATCACTTTGCTGTTCGTGGTGCTTGGCTTATGGGGTCCCACAGCCAGTGAACGGCTTTTCCACCGCTACTCAGATATTACCCATAACGTGACCCTAACTTTAGGGATTGGCGGACTATTGCTGCACACCATTACCGATGGTGGCGCCATGGTTTTAGCCCAACAAGAGGGTAACTCTAGCTTATTAGCGCTGGGAGTGATTATGCATCGCTTACCCGTTGGTGTGGCAATTTGGTGGCTATTAAAACCCCAGGTTGGTACCCGCTGGGCCAGTGCGGTATTAGCTGCGATGATGGTACTCACAGGCTTGGGTTACTTTGCTGGCGAGCAACTACTCGATAGCCTCAGCTTAGATAATACCGTTTATTTACAAGCCTTTGTTACCGGATCAATTTTGCATGTGGTGCTACATCAGCCCCACGGACAACACGAAGAAGATCATCAAGGTCGCTATCAATACCAAGCAGGCATTGGCAGTTTATTGGGGGTCGCATTACTAACTGTATTATTGTTAATGGACAGTGGTGGCCATGCCCACGCACACCCCCATCACAGCCATGGCTCGGATCAGTTTATATCTTGGTTACTGACCATCTCGCCAATATTAATTGCCAGTTACTTAATTGCCACTGCGCGCTTCAAAGCTGGGTTAACCCCGCAAAACAGTAGCCTCTCCAGTCGCTGGTTACAGCGTCTAGCGGGCCCTGAAGCCTTGCTGATCACCTTGCTATTATTGGGGCCTTGGTTTGCCATATATCAAGCTATTTCATTGTTGGCGATTGGCACGTTACTCAGCTTGGGTAAAGTTGAACTTACCGATCCCCACGAGAATTTACCGCAATCGGCTTGGCGCTTTGGGTTTGCACATTTAGTGGATCGCAGCGCGCCCTGGATTGCCCTTAGCTTAATTTTAGCCAACCTCATTGGTCATCCGTCGGTACATCTTGAGCACCCAGCACTGCAAGTATTAATCTTGTTAGTCGTCTTTCTACCGATGCGTTTTTGTAATTTAGGCGCGGCAGTACTGGCATTATCATTAGCCTATAGCGGCTGGAGCAATGTCGCAGTGGCATTTGCACTTATTGCAGCGCCTGTGCTTAGCCTTAGCCAGTTAAAGCTAATGAGCTGGAGCATGCGCTTGTCATTGTCAGCTGTATTAGCCGTCGCGTTGTTATTCGCACACCAGTATCTGGTTGATTGGCACCAGTTACTCACCTTGCCAAATAACGTTAATATTGCGGGATTAGTTGTGGTGGGATTAATCTTTAGTGCTAGCTTACTGCGCTTAGGACCACGTAAGTTCTTAAGTCGCTTAATGATTAAGTTTAGCGGTCATAACCATGATCATAACCACGATCACTCCCATGGACACGCCCATGGTGCTAATACCTCAGATAAATCTGCGGCTGCGCCAACAGAGCATAAACATCACCACTAATTAAGCCGCCGCATTAAGCGAGGGTTACTGTCAGGTTCATGTTATTCAGGCTATGATGTTTTATCATCGACCGAATAACTGAGCCGACTTAACCAAGCCTATGTGTATTTTATTTATCGCGGTAGACATGCATCCCCAATGGCCACTGATTGTGTGCGCTAATCGTGATGAGTTTCATCATCGCGCCACCGATCCAGCCCATTTTTGGCAAACAGTTGCTAACAGCAATTTACCTCAATCTCAGTCGATATTAGCAGGCAAAGACCTACAAGCTGGCGGCACTTGGCTTGGAGTGAATCAACAAGGTCACTTTGCAGGCCTTACCAATATTCGCAATCAACAAGCCGATGGCCTAAGAAGTCGCGGCGAACTGGTGGTTAACGCTCTCGATCTTCGCCAAGATGTCAGCCTTGATTGGCTACGCCAACACAGCGCTAATTACAGTCCGTTTAATCTTGTTTATCAGCAACAGCAGCAACTTTACTGTTTTAATAGCGTCACTGCTGAGAACACGCCATTAACTAAAGGTTTTCATGCTGTGAGTAATGGCGCTATAGATGACGTCTGGCCGAAAATGGCCAAGGGATTACAGGCGTTAGAGCAGCATCTATTAGCTGAAAAGCAGCCCAATATTGAACAAATGTTGGCATTTATGCGTGATGAATCTCAAGCTGAAGATAGCAGCCTACCTAGTACTGGCATTGAAATTGAGTGGGAAAGGCTGTTGTCGTCGATTTTTATTCGCCATCCAGAATATGGCACCCGCTCAACCAGTGTGGTAATGCGAGATAAAAACGGCAACATCGACTTTTATGAAGTGCGTTATGACGGCAAAGCTCGAAACTTAGGGCAACAGCATTTTGTTATAACACCCTAAGTCCGAATTAATCTATTCGCAGCCAAGCAATTAATCAGATGAATGATCATGGGTTATCACCCACTTATCATCAATACGCTCTATCAGTAGGGTGAACACACCATTAGGTTTGTCTTTTGTACGTTCTAATTGCCAACGACCCACAACCAATGCGGCGTAGTTGCTGAGCATTTTAATCTCTTTCACATTGAACGACAGTTTGCCCATGCGCGCTGAATCAGGATAACTTTTTTTATAGCTAGCAAGAATTACATCCCAACCGTAGCTAAACTTACCATTAGACACAAAACGTAAATTGTCACTTTGCCAATAGCCTTGCATGTAGGCATCAATATCGCCGCTATTCCAGGCTTGTTCTTGCTGTGAAATCACTGCTCTAATTCTATCTGTAGGTATAGCACTATTGGTATTAACTTCGTCTAGTGACACGGATTGTTGTTCAAGTGAGACAACTGCGCTGACGGCATCAGGCTCAGTCTCAACCTCAACCTCAACCTCAGCCGGCGCTGAAGTTAAGGTGTCGGTAACGGCACTAACTAGCTGCTCTGCTGCAATATCTGCTGTATTCGTGGTTTTAGGTGAGCTATCTGAAGGGCTTGGCTCTACCTTTAAATCGGCAACGGGTTCAATCACGCCAACTTCGACCTTGGCAGTTGAAGCAGGTTTTAATGGCACGATTTTTAATTCAGCTTGTTTGAGTGCAACATCTGAGGCGGTTTGAGTCGCTGTTGGTTTATCTTCTGCCGCTAACATAGTAGTAAAACCACCAAAAATAACGGCGAATAAAATAATTATCGGGTGCTTCACACACTCTCCTTAATTTGTACCAAGGTTGAAATTACCCAACACGAGTGCCACAGTAATAACAATGATTTAGTACTTTTGCATTAGATTAATAACCCAGTAAGCATGCTGTGTCGTGTTAATCCCAACTGCGGTTTGGCTTATAAAACACGTTGAGATAAGCGATATCTGTAACATGAGATTCTGTGAAATTAATATATAAATTCATTCTGTTATGGTTAGATTCTAGCGTATCAGAGTGAAATAAACTGGAAAATAGCGCATGTTTAGTAAATTTTGTTTATGGCTATTGGCCATTAATGGCTGGAAATTAGACGGCCAGGTCGCCGCTGATGAACAAATCATTATGGTGGTTGGCCCACATACCAGTAATTGGGACTTTATTGTCGGTATTATCGCCCGCTTTGCTATAGGGGTAAAAATTCACTTTTTAGGCAAACATCAGCTGTTTATTCCCCCTTGGGGTTGGTTTTTTAAAGCCTTAGGCGGCAGCCCTGTGGATCGACGCAAAAACAACAATATGGTCGATGCTGTGGTGCAGCTATTTAATGACGATAACCAATATAAGTTGGCGCTGGCCCCCGAAGGAACCAGAAGCGCGGTTACTCGCTGGAAAACCGGCTTTTATCATATTGCCACTAAAGCCAAGGTGCCGATAATCACCGTGGGATTAGATTTTAAAACCAAGTCTATTGTGATTAATCAACCGCTGTATCCCAGTGGCGATGTTGCCACTGACATGAATCGTATTTTAGATTTTTTCCGTAATATTAACGGTCGCCACCCTAAGGTTATCCCGCACTATATTCCCTCGGATGAGCAGCCAAAAAGCTAGTGTGGCTTGATGCTACGAATATCATCCCCAGTAGGGCTTTGAAAAGCACGTAAACCAAATTCAGGTAAGATGGCAAAGACGTGATCAAAGATATCTGCTTGAATGCCTTCATAAAAGGCCCAGCGGACGTCATTGGTAAACACATATAACTCGATAGGCAGACCTTCTGGCGTTGGCGCAAGTTGGCGCACCATCAGAGTCATGTCTTTGTGTAGCTTATTATTTTGACGTAAATAGGCATCTAAATAAGCTCTAAACGTCCCCACATTGGTTAAGCGTCTGCCATTAACCGGCATATCAATATCACTAACCTGCTCATTGGCATGGGAAATTTCTGAGCATACTTTAGGGAAGTAATCTTTAAGGTAATTCACTTTCGACAACCGAGTAATATCGTCTTCTGTCAGAAAGTGGATACTATTAACATCAAGATTAATTGAACGCTTAATTCGGCGGCCGCCCTTTTCTGACATACCGCGCCAGTTTTTAAAGGCGTCTGATACCAGCGCATAAGCTGGGATCATGGTGATGGTATTGTCCCAGTTACGTACTTTTACGGTATTGAGTGATACCTCATCTACAGCACCATCAGCGCCATATTTGTCCATTTGAATCCAATCGCCTTTACTCACCATACGGTTAGCAGCTAATTGAATCCCAGCAACAAAGCCTAAAATGGTGTCCCTAAACACCAACATCACTAAACCGGTGGCAACACCTAAACCACTTAAAAAGTAAATTGGCGACTCATCTGCAATCACTGATATGCCAATAATAAAACCAACAAAGAATAAAAATAGTTTAAATAGTTGTACGAAGCTTTTAACCGGTAAGCGGCGACTAATCAGCCTGACATCAGCAATTTCATTTACCGCATCTAAACAGGCGTAAATCGCCCGAATAACAAAAATGACCACCAGCACGCTTAGGCCACGGTCAATGACTGAGCCCAGCAACTGTTGATGGGTTAAAATAATCGGGATCAGTAAGTCCAAGGTCATGATTGGCACTAACAAGGACAATTTTTCCAATACGCCATAGCGCATGAAAATATCATCCCAAGTCACGGTCGATTTACGGATCATCGCATTAACCGCTTTTACAAATACCTTTTTGGTAATGTAATAAGCGATAGTTGCCACAATAAAGCTCACCATCAGTAATATTGATGTTGCTACACTGTCAGAGGGCTGACTATTCACCCCAATATCAAGCAACCAACTGGCAATATCATCACGTAACTCGTTATCCACGCATTAATTCCTTACACATTTATACTGATTGAAAGACTAGGTTTACAACATCCAAAGCCATTATAGAGAACAAAGACTTATTGAGAACGATCCAAAATAGCATATTTATCGATTAATTAACCCGCTTTCAATTTGATAACAAGTTCGCCATCAAATCACCACCGCATTCAAACAAGGCGACAGCATACCAAAGTAAACTCATGATATTGGTTGCAAAGTTGAGCACATTAATTGACCTAGAGCTCCCTTCACTTACCATTGGAACATTAAAACGAATTGAGGTTCCTATGAAACACACTTGGCTAGCAGTCATCCTAACACTGAGCATTCTCTCGGTTAGCAGTAACGCCCGCGCAGAAACGGATGAACAAAAGTTTAAGCCTTCGACTGCCTTGTTAGTGGATTTTATCGATAGCCGCGGCGATATGTTTGGTATCACCCTTGCCATGAAACATTTTGACCCTGATTACGCCGACTGGGGCTATTATATTGGTTATGCTTGGGGTGATAAATACGACCTTGATGTACCAGAGCCGGCTGAAGCTTATGCCGAAGAATACATGTGGCGCTTTGGGTTAAGCTATAGCCTAACTGAAAATTTTAATCTCTATGGCGGCGCCACGGTTTTTATAAACGAACAAAACTACACCAACAATATTTCTACCCGCGAAGTTAACGGCAAGCCGCGCTGGGAATCTAACCGTGATAAAGACTGGGGCGCTGAAGTTGGGGTACGCTACACAGTGTTTGATAGCTTTGTCATCGGCGCGGGTTACGACACCAGTGCCGAAGCGGCAATAATCTCCATTGGTTTTACCATGTAAGCATTATCAAAATCGTCATAATAGAACAAGGACCCGCAGGTCCTTTTTTTGTTTTGAGTCTTTTTGTTCAAGCCTTTTGTTTCAAGCTGCTAACTCGCTACCCCCTAAAAGCTCACTAACATACCCGCAGGTAAGTAAGTATTGAAGCTGGCGCTATAGAGTAAATCTGTCGCCGCTTCGATATCCGGCGCAAAAAAGCGGTCTTTATCGTAATACGCAACCACTTCACGCAGCTCAGCTTTGGCTTTCACTACCGCATCACTGGGTTGTAATGGAGTGCGAAAATCTAACCCTTGCGCTGCAGCTAATAGCTCAATCGCTAACACCCCACGGGTATTTTCAGACATATCACGCAACCGACGAGCTGCAAAAGTTGCCATCGAGACATGATCTTCCTGATTCGCCGAGGTCGGTAAACTATCCACAGAAGCTGGATGCGCAAAGGTTTTGTTTTCAGATGCCAATGCCGCCGCCGTCACCTGTGCAATCATAAAGCCTGAGTTCACCCCACCATTTTTCACTAAAAATGGCGGTAATTTCGATAAGCTAGAGTCAATGAGCAGTGCTATGCGGCGCTCGGCAATTGAGCCTAACTCAGCAATAGCAATAGCCAAATTATCTGCTGCCATAGCAACAGGTTCAGCATGGAAGTTACCACCTGAGATAATATCGCCGGTGTCTTGAAATACCAGTGGGTTATCGGTCACACCATTAGCTTCAACCCCTAACACTTCACCAGCATGGCGAATTTGGGTTAAACATGCCCCCAACACCTGTGGCTGACAGCGCAAAGAATATGGATCTTGCACTTTTTCACAATCAACATGGCTTTGGCTGAT
Source organism: Shewanella sp. 10N.286.52.B9 (assembly GCF_002873635.1). Classification (NCBI taxonomy): domain Bacteria; kingdom Pseudomonadati; phylum Pseudomonadota; class Gammaproteobacteria; order Alteromonadales; family Shewanellaceae; genus Shewanella; species Shewanella sp. 10N.286.52.B9. The sequence goes on along the minus strand of NZ_MCTY01000172.1, from coordinate 8,631 downwards.
CTCAGACTCATCAGCTAGCAAGTGACGGAAGATAGCCGCTGAATCAATTTGACCTTGTTGGCCACGAGCCGCGTGAATACGGGCATCAAACGGGCTACGACTGCCCATAGCCGCTTCAACACTCATGGCACCAATAACTGAACTTGCAGCAAATAAATCTTCAGCATGGAATAAACCTTCAAGGGCTAGAGCGGTTGACGCTTGGGTGCCATTAAGCAGTGCTAACCCCTCTTTTGCAGCCAGTTCTATTGGTTTAAGCCCTGCAATTTCAAGCCCTTCTGCTGCTGTAATGATTTGACCTTGGTAGCTCATTTCACCTTCTGCCAGCATAGGTAAACACATGTGCGATAGCGGGGCTAAATCACCCGATGCGCCCACTGAGCCTTTTTCTGGAATACAGGGATAAACACCGGCATTAACCAACTGAATAAGAAAGTTAATCACTTCTAAGCGAATACCTGAAAAGCCGCGGCTTAATGAGTTAATTTTTAGCACCATCATTAAACGCACTGTGGCATCTTGCATGTATTGGCCTGTGCCCGCAGCGTGTGATAACACGATTGAGCGCTGCAATAACTGCAAATCCTCAGGGGCAATTTTGGTGTTAGCTAATAAGCCAAAGCCAGTATTAATGCCATATACAGTTCGGCCTTCATCTAATACTTGTTGCACTATCGCGGCACTGGTATTAATTTCAGGAATCGCTTCTTCTGCCAAGGTTAGATGAACTGCACCACGGCCAATACGGCGTAATTGCGCTAACGTCAGTGTGCCTGGTTTTAGCAGCAGTTTATAAGGTGTTGCAGTCATTATTTAGCTCCTTGCATTGGCAAATCTAGGCCTTGCTCTTGGGCGCATTGTTGCGCAAGTTCATATCCAGCATCCGCATGGCGCATCACGCCTGTGGCTGGGTCATTCCATAATACTCGGCCTAAACGCACTGCTGCATCATCACTACCATCGGCTACAATCACCACCCCAGAGTGCTGACTAAAGCCCATTCCCACACCGCCGCCATGGTGCAATGACACCCAAGTTGCGCCGCTAGCCGTATTAAGTAAGGCATTCATTAGTGGCCAATCAGATACCGCATCAGAGCCATCGAGCATGGATTCGGTCTCACGATTAGGACTGGCAACTGAGCCTGAATCTAAATGATCTCGGCCAATGACAATCGGCGCTGATAGCTCGCCATTTTTAACCATTTCATTAAAGGCTAATGCTAAGCGGGCGCGGTCTTTTAGTCCCACCCAACAAATTCGTGACGGTAAACCTTGGAAGGCTATACGCTCGCGGGCCATATCTAACCAGTTGTGCAAGTGAGGGTTATCAGGAATAAGCTCTTTGACCTTGGCATCAGTTTTATAAATATCTTCAGGATCGCCCGATAATGCCACCCAGCGAAACGGACCAATACCTTCACAAAATAGTGGACGCACATAAGCTGGCACAAAACCGGGGAAATCAAAGGCGTTTTCAACCCCTTCTTCGAAGGCCATTTGACGAATGTTATTACCATAATCTGTTGTGGCCGCCCCTGCCGCTTGCAGCGCCAGCATGGCTCTAACTTGCACCGCCATTGACTGCTTAGCCGCTTTAACCACTGCCGCTTCGTCAGTTTTACGCATTTCAGCAGCTTGCTCTAATGTCCAGCCTTGAGGTAAATAACCGTTTAATGGATCATGGGCAGAAGTTTGATCGGTCACCACATCAGGGGTAATACCACGCTCAACTAACTCAGCAAAAATATCGGCAGCGTTACCCAATAGGCCAACGGACACAGGCTTACCAGAGGCATTAGCCTCATCAATCATCGCTAATGCTTCATCTAATGAGGTGGCTTTCTTATCGACATATTGAGTGCGCAGACGAAAATCAATGCGAGTTTCATCTACTTCACAGGTTAATACTGAATAACCCGCCATAGTGCCGGCTAAAGGCTGCGCGCCGCCCATGCCGCCAAGGCCACCAGTTAAAATCCACTTACCCGCAGATGAGCCCCCAAAGTGCTGCTTGGCCATGGCGACAAAGGTTTCATAAGTGCCCTGAACAATGCCTTGGGAGCCAATATAAATCCACGAACCGGCGGTCATTTGGCCGTACATCGCCAAACCTTTTTTATCCAGCTCATTAAAGTGTTCCCAGTTAGCCCAATGTGGCACTAGGTTAGAGTTAGCAATAATCACCCGCGGCGCATTAGTGTGGGTTTTGAATACCCCCACAGGTTTACCTGACTGCACCATCAAGGTTTCGTCATCTTCTAGACGTTGCAGTACTTCAATTATTTTGTCGTAACACTGCCAATCACGCGCCGCGCGGCCAATACCGCCATAAACCACTAAATCTTCAGGGCGCTCGGCTACATCAGGATGCAGATTGTTCATTAACATCCGCATTGGCGCTTCTGTCATCCAGCTTTTACAACTCAATTGACTGCCATGAGGGGCAATAATGCGGCGGCTAGGGTCGTGTCTTTTACTAATGGTGTTATCCATATTTTCCTCTTCAACTAACATTGTCAGCTTGATGTCTAATATTTTTAGGTTTTTTTAATGATGTTCTGTTTAGAAGCAGTTAACTGTTAAAGGTTAAATGGCCCCCTAAACTAAATTTACTGCCGGGGTGAACCAAGCGCGCAAAGCTCACCACGCCTTTGCGTGACCAAGTGCGACGCAAAATTTGTAAGCAAGGCTCTGTTGGCTCAATATTTAATAATTGCTGCATTTGCTCGCTGGCAATAATGGCTTCGATGCGATGACGGGCTTCGGTTAAAGGCGCCACCTTGGATAAATATTCATGGGGGGTTAATTGGGTAAAGTCTTGCAGTAAGTAGTCAGGCACTAATTCTGGATTCACAAAGCGCTCTTCGACCTGTAATGGCGCATCTTGCTCGCAGTGCAGCAATACCGAGTAATACACAAGGTCGCCAATTTCTAATCCTAAGGCCACCGCAACGGGTCTTGTGGCAGCAATTTGGGTTAACTTAAGCTGCTTAACACTGTAGCCATGACCACGGTCTTTAATTTCATCGGCAATGTTTCGAATGGCCAATAATGATGACTGCGATTTAATCCCCGCCACAAAAGTACCAATACCTTGAGTGCGCTCTAACACCCCTGCGTCCACCAGCTCAGTCAATGCTCTTCTTGCTGTCATGCGACTACAAGAGAACAACTCAGCAAGTTGATTTTCTGATGGCACTTGATCATTTTCTTGCCACTCACCCGCTTCGATACGAGCCAGAATGGATTGCTTTATTTGTGCAAATTTAGCCAACACGGATTTCGCCCAGCCCTTGATGTGATTAAAAATCTACCAACAACCTTACCTTGTATATACAAGTTAAAACAAGTACTGTTTTGTGATAAAGTCTAAAAAATGAGTATTTTCAGGAGCGGTTATGTCGTGGGATCATGTGTGGATTGATGTCAATATTGCAACAATGGATCCAAGCAGTTCAGTCGCTTATGGCGCAATAACCGATGCCGCCATTGCAGTAAAAGACGGTAAAATTGCTTGGATGGGCCCGCGTAAAGAAATGCCTGAATTTGATGTATTTGAAATGCCCATCTATCGCGGCAAAGGCGGCTGGATCACCCCAGGGCTGATTGATGCCCACACCCATTTAATTTTTGCAGGCAATCGCGCTAACGAATTTGAAATGCGCCTCAAAGGCGCCAGCTATGAAGATATCGCCCGCGCTGGCGGTGGGATTATTTCAACTGTAAAAGCGTGTCGTGAAGCTGACGAAGCCGAGCTATTTGAACTTGGCAGACAAAGATTAAACGCCTTAGCCAAAGAAGGCGTCACCACGGTCGAGATTAAATCAGGCTATGGTTTGGATACCCAAACCGAAGTCAAAATCCTTAAAGTGGCCCGCGAACTTGGCCGTAATCATCATGTTGATGTTAAAACCACTTTCTTAGGCGCTCATGCGATACCTGAGGAATATAAAGACACTGCAAACAGCACCGCACGAAGTGATGCCTATATTGATATGGTGATTAACGACATGCTGCCTGCGGTTATCGAGCAAAACCTTGCCGATGCAGTGGATGTTTTTTGTGAAAACATTGCCTTTAACCTTGAGCAAACCGAGCGAGTATTAACCGCCGCCAAACAGGCCGGTTTAGATATCAAACTCCACGCTGAGCAATTATCTAACTTAGGCGGCTCCGCTATGGCGGCAAGAATGGGGGCTAAATCAGTCGATCATATTGAATACCTTGATGAAGCAGGGGTTATCGCGCTCAGTAAAAGTGGTACCTGCGCCACCTTGTTACCTGGCGCGTATTACTTTTTACGTGAAACCAAAATGCCGCCAATAGATCTGTTACGCAAACATAATGTACCTATGGTGGTCGCCAGTGACTTTAATCCGGGCTCATCGCCTATTTGCTCAACCTTATTAATGCTCAACATGGCCTGCACCTTATTTAAGCTGACTCCAGAGGAAGCCTTAAAAGGCGTGACCATTAATGCCGCCAAAGCTTTAGGTATTGAAGCCAATGTCGGCAGTTTAGCCGTCGGCATGACAGCTGATTTCTGCTTATGGGATATCAGCACTCCAGCGCAACTGGCCTACTCTTATGGGGTGAACCCTTGTAAGGATGCAGTTAAAAACGGCGTGTTAGTGCATCAATAAAGCCTTGCTTTAACTTGCGGCTATTGAGTCAGCTCAATCTCGACCCGCCGCGAGTATTTCCTTTGACTCAAGCGTAACAACAAAAAAGTGCTTAACCTTTTCGGGCTAAGCACTTTTTAATGACTGTAAACAAGGTTCAAATTTAAACGATTTTGATTAAACCAATAACCTTAATCAGTTGGGTGGCGTTTGCCCTTTTTATTCTTCATTGGGTCGCCGTCATAACCTAGTGCTTGCCAATCAAGGCGCTGACCTTTGTTATGGCAATCGCTACATTGTAGGGCTTGCTCTTTAGGTGAAACCATGTGATTGATACGCCACCACATTTCAGTTTCCACAAAGCCATGCTTGCCGCTATAACTGAGGCCTTTTTCTTTCATGGTGGTATTAGCTTCCATGCCAAGTTTTGATGCTAAGTCCCAATCGAACTTGTCCCAATAGCCATTTTTACCAAACACTTTAGGGGTAATTAAAATATTCAATTTGCTGTCGAATATCTGTTTACCAGTATGGACTTTAAACGGGTAGATTTTGGCTTTGCTGTCATTGATATCACCCAAAGGATAAGTGAGTTTTATCACCTGAGCTGGATCAATTTTATCACCCGCCATATAGGCATCAGCTTTACCGTTAAACCAAGCATATTGCGGCGGCACCATTTTTTGCCATTCAAAACTCCCTTTCTTATTCATAAAGGTTTTTTTGCCGTTTTTGTCTTTGGTTTCAGTTAACTCTTGCCCTGCTGTTGACCAGTCCCAGCGCATTTTTGTTGGCTCATTACGAGCAAAAAATGGGATGTGACAGGTTTGACAGGCGACCGCAGCAGTATGAGTATTAAGCTTTTTATTGTCATGGGGTGCACTGTCATGGCAGTTTTCACAACCAATGGGGTTTTCTCCCCCTGGTGACACGCCCATGGCATTGCCAGAGATTTGATGACTTGCTGTGGTATGACAGGTTTGGCATTGGAAGTCATTGCCGTCAGTGTCCATATGCACATCGGTATCTTTTTCAGGATATGACATGGAAGAGTCTAAATCCCCATGCTTCACCGCGTCACCACCGCCACCATAAAAATGGCAAGTACCGCAGTTATCTCGAACCGGTTGACCGACATTTTGTGCTACCCGCTCAAGATTCACTTTCGCCATCGCTTCACCCGCGCCAGCAGGCTCTTTGATGTAAGTTCCTGTGGTGTCATGGCACACTAAACAATCCACTTTAGTCATATCAGTAAAGTCAAAGCTGTTGTCTTTCCAGCCATAACCCGCATGACAACTGGTGCAGCGCGGCTCGTTACCACTAATGGAGACGCAAAAATTATTGATACTATTTTTTTTACCGCGCTTCACAGTGCGGCCTGGTAATTCTTGCTCTAACTCCCAAGTCCAATGGGAAGACTTCATAAACTCTTTCGCATGGTCTTCATGGCATTCAATACATTGCTCAGTGACGTCTGAGCCTTGGGTAAACGGCCCCTCAATCACTTCTTTATGATCAAATTCTGCATAGGCCATCTGACTGCAAAAGGCTAATGCGACTACTAATTTCATGGTTTTCATATAAGGCTCCTAGCCCCTGCCACGCAGGGGCACCATGTTTAGAAATTAACTGTTAATGATGCATTTACATCATAAGCAGTATCAACAACAGGCAACATGGAATAGGCAGAGCCTGCAATCACATCATCAATTTTTTGCGGTGCGCCCACTGGAGTGCCACTACCGGTATATTCATAGTCGTAATACAGCCCTGCGACCTTGATAAACATTTTAGGATTGATATCAAAGATGTAATAGGCTTCAGCAACATGGCCACGAGTCGCTAATTTGCTGCCAATTGGGTCATCTTGAGCTTGGGTGAACGGCGTCCAGTATTCAGAGCCATAGTTATATTCAAGGCCAAATTTACCCATTGGTGCAGGCATTTGGAAACCAACATAAATACCATAGCCGTCTTTTGTTGAGGCATCATCAGCAACCGTTGGCATCATAATGATTTCAGTACCGGTGCTGTTAAGCTGCGCTTCAAAAACGGCATCAGATAACATGCCACCAAACATACCGCTGTTGCCATTTGGCTCAGCGCGAGTCCAGCCTAATGAAGCAAAGGCTTTAAAGTCTTCATCACTTTCATAGGCATAACCCAAACCACCTAAGTACATATCACCAATCACGCCACTGGGTTGTACGCGGGTGACAAAGTTAAAGTTGTCGAACTTTTGCATATCTTGATACATGGTTGGCGCAAATATACCTGCCAACTGAGTTGGAAATGCCATGGTGCCTTTGAAGCCATCATTAACATCTTTGGCGCCAAATAAGGTTAACTGTAAGAAGTGGTTACCATCGTTAATGGCATCAATATTAAAGCCGCCTAAATGGGTATCTTTGGTGACGATATCGCCAAACATTTCGCCATTGCCCCACTGAGACTCAAAACCTTGGCCATAGCAAAAGCGCACCACTTGGCCATCAATACCAGTAATTTCACCGAGTTTGTAACCTAAAGTGGCGCCGTCAAAGTTAAAGTTAACTAAATGACCAGATGGGGTACCGCCACGCATTTCGTTTTCACGGTAATGACTTGGTGGGCCGTAAGTTGATGGACGACGACCAATTGACAGGTAAGTTTGACTGCCACCTATATTACGCCAGTCAAAATAGGCTCTTTCCACTCTGAGCCAATCACCACTGGTATTGCCACTACTGGTGCCATCCATGGTGAATGAGCGCCATGAATCAAACACTTGTGTGCCAGTTGAATCGCCCCAGTTTTTATACATAGATAAACGACCCGCAAAGCTGACGTTATCCCACACTTTAGCTTTCATATTTAAGCGTAAACGAGTGGTATAAAGTAAGTCATTGTCGATGTCTTGAACTGTTTTAGGCGCGAGTACATAGGGCATAACACCTTGTAATTGGCCACTTTGAAATGCTTGAGCTAAAGCAGGATTGGTCGCCATCATTTGCCCAAGTGGTGAGTCAGCGCTAGTAGGGTCGCCAAATGCTCCTGACATGGCTTTGGCGCCAAAATCTGAAAAATTAACATTAATGGCAGGATTCCAAGTCACATCTTGATAGTGCAATGAATGCACTTTGGTTCTAAAGTCACCTGTGATAGTTAATCTATCTAAGGCGCTATGGCGCTCAGTTTTATCCACCCGTGAATTAAGATCGTCAAGCTCTTCGGTTATTTCGGTTAATTGCTGTTTTAGCTCTGCCATTTTTTGAGCATCATCATTGGCTGATGACGGTGCTGCGGCCATGGCCGCACCACTAAACGCTAATGCATTGGCAACGAGTATTGATATTAAGGTACGCATAATTTGGCTTCCTTTTATTTTGCCTAAACCATCCAAATACATAGGTTTAGGCTAAATTTTGGCTGCAGAAATCCCTGAGCGATAAACTCAATTTTTCTGCTTTTTATCTGGATTAACTGATGGTGTTGCTGGCTTATTCTGACTTTTGCATTAAGTCTAAGCCGCCATCAGGACGCACGATTTCCGCTAGCCGCAGGTTTGTGGCTGATCAGAGTCCGCTGCGTGGTCATATAAAAACTGCTGAATATCTTTCAGATCTTTTTCTGATAGGGCTTTGAATACTTCAGGCTTAGCCTTATGTTGATCGCGCTTGAAAAATCTGTCCCACTGGCTCATGGTTTTTGCCATTGGGGTTAACTCAGGGCCTTCGGTGCCGACACTATGGCAAGCTTTACATTGTTTTTTATACAGATGTTTACCCTTTTTAGGGTTGCCGCCATCAGCTGCAAAACTGCCGCCAATCATGCACATTGCCACTAAGGCTACTGTCATCGCTATTTTTTTGTTCATCATTACTACCTCATCAATTTTTCTTTAGTTCTTTTTATCAATCAAGACAAACCAAATCTTTAATGCCTTGTTAAAGATGTTACTTAAAATAGGTAGACATTAATTTGACCTTGATCATATTCATGAGATAAATCTAATTGATAAAAAT
>NZ_MCTY01000171.1:26679-27086 GCF_002873635.1 Shewanella sp. 10N.286.52.B9 | reverse complement strand
TCAACATCAGCCACTAAGTCAGGGGCATCATTTTGAGCGCCTACATTAATGGTTAATGTAGCGGTGTCAGTGTCAGTGCCGTCAGTGACGGTATACACGTAGCTGTCTACGCCATTAAGGTCAGCCGGTGGCATATAGGTGTAACTGCCATCAGCAGCGATGATGATAGTGCCGCCTTGTACTGTGGTGAAGGTGCCAGCAATCACAGAAAGGTTATCACCATCGACATCGGTATCATTGGCATCTAAGTCAACAGTTGAGGTGAATAGGGTATCTTCTTGTGCATTAATAACATCATCAACGGCGATAGGAGAATCATTTATTGGAGTCACTTCGAGTGTCAGTGTTGCAGTGTCACTAGTATTGGTTGTGTAGGTAATAACCGGTACTTGGCCATTCCAATTATC